>CAYOXJ010000121.1:0-4825 GCA_964407905.1 uncultured Thermoplasmata archaeon | reverse complement strand
CCGCTGATGTCGAGCTTGCCTGATCTGAGCAACGTCTTCTTCTTGTTAGAGAGGACGTTCAGGTCATTCTGGTCTATTCTGAGCGCGCGGTCGAAGGAGTCGATTGCCTGCTCGTAGAGCTTGAGCTCTTGCTGGACAACGCCCAACTCGTTCCAGACGACCTTGTTCCCCTGATCGATCTCCGCAGCGCGAGTGAAGTGTTTCAGGGCCTCCTCGCGGTTGCCGAGCTTGTGATGGATGCGCCCCAGATTGTCAAGACAGTAAACATCGTCAGGAGCCAACTTCAGCGCTGCGTTCAGGGATTCTATAGCATCTTCGCTCTTGCCAGCGTAGTTGAGCGCAGCAGCTTCTCCGATCCAGAGATCCTTGTCTTTGGCATCTATCTCTATCCCGTCTTCATACGAGCGCGCAGCCTCCTCGTATCTTCGGAGCCTTATGAGGGTCGTTGCCTTCCTCTTGATCAGGTTGAGGTCTTTGGGCGTGTGCGCCAGAATTCGGTCGTAGTACCTCACCGCCTCCGGGTTGATCGCAAGAGCTCTGTTGTAACTCTCGATTGCGCCGAAGACATCCCCTGAGGCCTCCTGAGTCTCTCCCAGCGCGGACCACAGATCCTCGGAATCAGGAGACATCGAGATCCCTTCCCTGAGAGTTGACAGGGCCTCGTCCTTCATTCCCAGCCTCAGCGCAGATCTTCCCGCGACGGCTATCGCGTGTGCGTTTCTCGGGTTCAACTGCAAGGACACCCTGGCTGCATCATGTGCCATGCTGGGCTTCTCGTAGGCGAGATACTTCGCGCCCAGCCTCGAGAAGACGCTCGAAAAGTCCATTTTCATCTTGCCGATGAATAGCATGTTCTCCTTGAGGACGGCGCTCATTCTCTCGAGCTCTGCGAGCGCTTCCTTAGGCCTCCCGCTCGCCTCCAGAGACTCGACTCTAGCGAGCTCTCTCTTGGCCTTTTCGAGGAGTTTCTTCTCCTTGTTGAGCAGAGTGTCTAGAAGCCCCAAACTGTTCCACCTGGCTTGTTGCGACTTAATGCTCTTGTCTTCATAAAAGGGTTTCCGGCGCCACGGTCAACGCCGTGCTCCAGGATGCAAATAACGCGATATCTTCGTCTGACGGAGCAAGAGCAGCCTTTCGTGCGAGATGCGGCAGAAGATTCAGCTCCAGTCTAGAAATCTCTATGAGATTTCTGGGGCAAGATCGCATTCCTGGTCTGACAAATCTGGCCGAACGGAGCTGCGGTCCGGAGAATGTATAAATAGTCGCGAACATCATACGGCAAATTAGCTGACGAAATGTCAGACAAAACCGTTTAGGATGGGATGCAATGAAGCGCAGGAATGCGTTGCAGGCAGCGGTCCGGAACGCCCAGGCGATCGAGTGGGTGAAGACTCACACGCTTCGGGACCTCGAGGATCTCGTCAACGAGATGTCGGATCTTGGAGAAGATGTCAGGGACATCACACAGCTCCTGGTTGATCTACAGGAGATAGATCGGAGCTTGCGGACCGACATCGAGGTGATTCCTGCCGAGGCATACGGACAATATGCGGAAACCGCAGGATAGGTGTTTGAAATGGTGAGACTGAGGAAACTGAAGTCAAAGACGATCGATACAGAGAACATGGAATACGTCGACAATCACGTCCACAAGGACGTCGTCGAGTTCCACCCGCACTGCGTAATCCCCGCGCTCGCAGTCGCGGAGGCGAAGCAGTTTGACGAAATCTATGCCCTGGCACACAATCCTGTGCGGAGAGAAGAGGAGACGGACGCTTAGAGCTAATGCAGAGAAGCAAGACGCGCTAGACCGAAATCTCTGGTACGAAAGTGCAGGTGCCGGGATTTGAACCCGGGCCGTTGGCTTTCGTCCCTCTCCAAACCTTATTTGTTTCTCCCGGATCAGTTGGAAGGCCAAAATCCTGACCAGACTAGATTACACCTGCTCGTTGTGAGGAAGCGCATTCAGTCATAAATACGTTGTTTGTTAGGACGGTTCGGCCTGAAGGAGTCCGTCTGGCCGGGATTGACGTGCATTCGGTAGGAAAGAGCCGCAGTCAGAGAGTGGGGTAGGCCGGATTTGAACCGACGGTCACGTGGTCCCGAACCACGGATCATACCAAGCTAGACCACTACCCCGCGTGTGGACGATTGAGGGATAGACAGAGTTGTTTATTTATTCCTAGTGGGCTCTGCGAGTTGAATGCGTGCTCGCCGTGTCCTCGTCTTCCGTCCATCGAGTCGGCTGACAATTCAGTCTTGCGCGAGTCTGTTCGTCTATCAGCCGACGATGCTCGATCTTTGTCCTTTCATGCTAGCCAGGCGTAATCGTCTATTGCCGATTGTGAACTACGACAAACTATAAATAGAGACAAACTTCTCCATCGCTCATGCGAGACCAGGTGAGGGAGAAGATTGCGGGCGAGATATGTCTTTCTGATGAGCCGGGCAAGACGATCAGGAAGTGGAGGGAGCAGTTCAGGATCTCCCAGCAGGAACTTTCCAAGCACCTGGGCGTGTCGCCATCCGTGATAAGCGACTATGAAGCGGGCAGGAGAAAATCCCCGGGAATCGTTACGGTCCGCAAGATCGTCGATGCGTTCCTCGAGATTGACGAGAAGACGGGCAGCGCAGTCCTCAAGCAGTATTCGCTAGCTGCGAAAACGGATTCGATCATCTCTATCAAGGAGTTCGCCGTGGAGATACTTGCGTCTGACCTCGTCAACAAGATCAGCGGCGACAACCTTACGCCTGCAATACCTCTCGACAAGCATATCCACGGCTACACGGTGATAGACAGCGTGCGCGCGATCACATCTCTCAGTTCTTTCGACTATCTCAAGATCTATGGCTGGAGCAGCCAAAGAGCCCTCGTATTCACCGGCGTTCGGTTCGGCCGATCTCCGATGATCGCAATCAGAGCACACCCTCTGAAGCCAGCGATGGTGGTGTACCAGAAGCCGGAGCAGGTCGACGAGCTTGCGATAAGGCTTGCTGAGCTCGAGGGGATCCCCCTGATCAGGACCCAGCTGGCAATCAGCGATCTTGTCGAGAGGCTCCATTCTCTTGGCTGAGTGAAGGAGGCGACATTGGGCATGAGAGTCGGGATTGTGAGCTATGGAGCGTATGTTCCGCGGTACAGGATAACTCCGGAGGAGATTGGCAAGGTCTGGGGCGTTGACGGAAAGGCCATGAGCAAGGGCCTGATGATCAACTGCAAGTCGGTACCAGGACCGGACGAGGACACGATCACCATTGCCGTCGAAGCAGCCCGTAACATGATGAAGAGATGCGATGTGAGTCCAAAGGACATCGGTGCGATCTACGTGGGCTCTGAATCGCACCCATATTCGGTCAAGCCATCGGGGACAATAGTTGCTGAGGCGATCGAGGCAGCGCCTGACCTCACCGTTGCAGACTACGAGTTCGCCTGCAAGGCCGGAACGGCGGCCATTCAGACCTGCATGGGCCTGGTGGGATCGGGGATGATCAAGTACGGCGTCGCAATAGGCGCGGACACATCTCAGGGTGCCCCCGGAGACGCACTGGAGTACTCGGCCTCTGCGGGCGGAGGAGCTTTCCTTATCGGTTCCGAGATGGTCATCGCAACGATCGATAGCACCTACTCCTACACGACGGACACCCCGGATTTCTGGAGGCGCGAAGGTCAGATGTATCCTCGGCATGGTGGAAGATTCACAGGCGAGCCAGCATACTTCAAGCACATCGTGAACGGTGCCAAAGGCCTCATGGAGAGGAACGCGACGACCGCGAAGGACTACACTTATGCTGTCTTCCATCAGCCCAATGGGAAGTTCCCCACGAGGGTGGCCAAGCAGCTCGGGTTCAACGACGCGCAGGTGAAGACAGGTCTTCTGGCACCCGTCATTGGCAACACTTACTCAGGTGCTGTTCCGCTCGGACTCGCAGCAATACTGGACGAGGCCAAGCCCGGAGACAGGATATTCGCGGTTGCGTACGGCTCAGGGGCCGGTTCAGATGCTTTCGACATCCATGTGACGGAGGAGATTGAGAGGTATCAGAAGCACAAGGCGCCCACGGTTGCAGAGCTGAATCAGAACCTCAAGTTTCTGGACTACGCAACATACGCCAAGTTCAGGGGCAAGATCATCCTGGGGAGTGAGTGAGGATGAGACGAGTTGCTGTGATAGGCGTCGGTGACACCGAGTTTGGGGAGCTCTGGGACCTGTCCTTCAGGGAGATTGGCATACAGGCCGGACTCGCGGCGGTGGCAGACGCCAACATCTCCGCGGAGCAGATCGATGCGCTCTATGTCGGAAACATGTCTGCTGGGAGGTTCATCAATCAAGAGCATATAGGAGCTCTCATAGCAGATTATGCCGGCCTTGCGAGAGACCACATCTCCGCGACGAGGGTCGAAGCAGCAGGAGCGTCTGGCGGCCTGGCACTCAGGCAGGGTTTCATGGCAGTGGCATCCGGACTCCACGATATTGTCGTTGTCGGCGGCGCGGAGAAGATGACCGATGTGAGCGATGTCGAATCCTCCGTCATCCAGTCGTCGGCTTCGGACCAAGAGTGGGAGACCGAGCTGGGCGCCACGTTTTCTGCGCTGCACGCTCTCATCGCAAGACGACACATGCACGAATACGGAACCACGAGGGAGCAGCTGGCCGACGTCGCCGTCAAGAACCACAAAAACGGTTCGCTGAACCCGAAGGCGCAGTTCCAGAGGGAAATAACGAGGGAGACAGTGCTGTCATCGCCTATCGTGTCGTCTCCGTTGAGGGTGTTCGACTGCGCGCCCAGCTCCGATGGCGCGGCGGCGGTCGTCCTCTGCCCTCTC
>CAYOXJ010000120.1:0-4835 GCA_964407905.1 uncultured Thermoplasmata archaeon | reverse complement strand
GCTGCCGAAACCCGAGCCAGTGAGGAAGAGCCTAGGGAGCCTCCAACAGCGAAGAAGAGAGCCAAGAGAAAAGGGTGAGCAGCAGATGGCCGTGCTATCTGACGCGGACATTCTGGCCATGATCAGAGATGGAACCCTGAGGATTGAGGGGTTCGTCGAGACGAATCTCACTCCGAATGGATACGATGTCACAATCGGTGAGATATGGGTGCCGTCCGTAGACAAACGGTTCAAGGAGGGAACAGCAGAAATCCCAGGCAGCTCGTGGTTCGTGATCGGGACCAAGGAGTACCTCGCGCTTCCCCCGACACTGACAGGCGAGATTTGGATAAGGACTACCTGGGCCAGGAAGGGGGTTCTGTCTTCTTTTGGGAGAATTGATGCGGGATTTAATGGAAACTTGACTTTTTCTGCATTCAATGCTTCAAAGGGTGTTCTCGCAATTCCGATCGGTGACAGATTCGCGCAAGTCGTCTTCGAAGAACTTCGTTCTCCGGCCCAGGACACCTACGAGAAGCGATCGGGGAACTACCACGGGCAGAGAGGAATCACCCTCCGGCCAACGCGCAATCAGAGGAACTGAAGGTCGAAGCCGTAGAAGTTCAAGGTCGGCGAATAGCTCTTGACTCTCCTTCGGGCTAGTTCTTTCATCACACGGCCCTCGCGCATCGCGATATCTCTGAGGGAGTCGAGCCTGCTCTTGATTTGTCCCTCCTCCATGACCTCATAGTAGTGGATCACGCCGCCCGGCTTGAGAGATCTCATCGCATCGCCGACATAGCCGCTCGCATCGTGAGGCAGGTTCATGATTATCCTGTCAGCCTTCTCAAGTTTAGCGATCTCTTCCCTGGCATCGCCCAGTATCGGCGTGACAACCCTGACCTTGTTGATCGCAATGTTCTCTTTCATGAACGCGATTGCCTCGGGGTTCAAGTCGATGGCATAGATGGCCTTCGGAACTCTTGTCTTGGCAATGATTATCGAGAAAGGGCCGATGCCTGCGAACATATCGACAATGACTTCACCAGGCTGTACCTGCTTCGCGACCGCCTCGCGCTCAGTCGCGAGCCTCGGAGAGAAGAAGACCTTCGACACGTCCATCTTGAAGGTCATGCCGTACTCCTTATGGACCGTCTCGGTGGACCTCTCTCCTGCGACTACCTTGATATCCCTCGTTCGGAATTGGTCGATAACCCCAGAATCCAAGCAGACGGTTCGGATGGATTTCTGGGTCGCAATGATCGCTCTGCCTATCTGCGGCGCGTACTTGACTATTTCATCGGCCATCTTAACGATCGCAATCGAGCCCAAAGTGTCGTACGATGATGGCAGCAATGGCCTCAGCTCGTCCGGCACGTCCACGAGCACCCTGTAGTCCTTGACCTGTTCCTCGATCTCCTTGAACTCCGCAGTCTCAATGGGATACCCAAGGTCAATTCTCTGTGTGACTGGGATGTAGACGTTCTTCGCGTCTGAGCGTATCTGAAGCCCTTTCCTGAGCATGCCCTTCTCCATCAGCTTCTTCCGGACGGGTTCGGCCTTCTTCTTCGGAACCACGAGACACAGAGAGTCCATCGAGATAGCAAATCGGCTTTCTCGATAGATAACTCAATCGGGCCTCGTGCTTCATGGAAGACTACTTTACTCGGAGCACGCATTCACACGAAGATGGCACGTCAGGAGAAGAGGGGGCGGATTACCTTCGTTGGCCTCGGCCTGCACGACGAGGACGGCATGTCCATCGCAGGAATGAAAGAGCTCGAACGGGCAGACGTCATACTAGCTGAGACATACACTTCGACCCTCTCTGAGGGATCGCTAGACAGGCTTTCCAGAAAGCTGGGCAAGAGAATAGAGCTTCTCGATAGAGCGACCGTCGAGGAGGGCAAGAGAATCATCGAAACATGTGTTGGCAAGAGGGTTGCGCTTCTTGTTGCTGGAGACCCCATGACAGCAACGACACATGTGGATCTGAGGCTCAGAGCTACGATGGCAGGACTCGAGACCGTTGTGATTCACGGCTCATCAGTTCTGACAGGCGTGCCCGGAGTGCTCGGCCTGCAACACTACAAGTTTGGTAGGACTACTACCCTCCCGTTCCCCCAAGAAGGGTTCTCTCCAACTAGCCCATACGAGGTCATTGCAGAGAACCTGTCGAGAGGGCTGCACACTCTGGTCCTACTGGACATCGATGCTGACAATCAGAGATACATGACGGCGAATGAGGGGCTGTATCTTCTTCTTGACATGGAGCGAAGGGTGGGACGAGGAGTGATAACAGCTCACATGACCGTGTGCGTTGTCGCGAGGGCGGGAGCGCCGGAACCCGTCGTGAGAGCAGGTCCCCTCGAGGCCCTCCTCTCTGAGGACTTCGGCCCGCCTCTCCACACAATCGTGGTGCCTGGAACGCTTCACTTCATGGAAAAGGAAGCTCTGGACACTTTCGGCAAGGCACGGCCCTGACATCCGGGCCGATGTCACACTGGACTGATCTCCTCGTTCACTTCGAGCCCTTTCTCGCGAAGGCGCGCAACGAACTTCTCGGACGGGAGCTGTTCCGCAACAAGCAGACCTTTCTCCTTGATCTCGCCATCTATCAACATCTCAGTGGGAACTGCTCCTCCGATGCCCACAAGGTAGCCTGTTGCGTTGCTCTTGCAGAGCTCATAGGCTCTCTCGTGGGACATCATTGTCCATACTCTTACCTTCGTCCTGCTTCCGTTCTTAAAACCGATGACTTCCACGACAACGCACGCGTGGCCTTTGACCTTCCCCGCAAGATCGACAGGTCTGGGCATCAACGCCACAACGACGTCCAACGGCCGAACCTTGACGCCCTTGACGTCGATTGGCTCGAGGCCATGAAGCCCCAGCCTCTTGAGCATGCGGGCAACAGCGGCGAAGTTGTCGTCGATCGCAATTTTGAAGTCAGCATTCCTTATGCCCTCGATGAACCTCGGCATCAGATAGGTCTCCTCATGATTTGTCTTGTACACAGGAAGAGGTCCGACTGGCGGTGGGAACTCATAGATTTCTTTGACATCCAGCGGTGGCACGAAGGTCATCTGTCCATTCCTGAACACAGCGGCAGGAACCGTCGTCTCCTCCAGCAGGTCGACAGGAGACCACAGAGAGAAAAAGTCGAAACCTTCGGCTGAACCGCTGTCTCCATCCATGACGTGCGCCTCCTCGGCCTTGTCCAGCTTGTTCGCCCCGTATCTTGCGAACGTGTCGGACATTCCTGGGTCCTCTCCCATGGCGGTCAATGCCGTGATCCCTGAGTCGGTGCACTTCTTGATGATCCCCTCAAGATCCTCAACCGATGCGACGGTGAGAGAGAAGTCGACATAGTTGGTGCCAATACTCGCGGCAGTATCGAGGACCTTCCTGTTGAGCTCCCAGGGCATGGAGCTCACGATAATGTCACAGCCTTTCATCAACCGCTTCAGATCCCTGACATCGGTTCCGTCGATCTTGGTCACGGAAATCTTGTCGCTTCGTATCCTGTCGGCCGCTCCTTTCGCGGCCTCAGTTCGGGAATCCGCCAAAACGAGCTCGTTCACTTTCGGATTCTTCACAAGTTGTTCTGCACACACAAGCCCAGTAATACCGCATCCCAGCTGAACAATCTTCATCAGCTCGATTCTCGGCCCCTTAGGAATCTCGGGGGTAGATAGGGATTTTCCGTCAGGTTCATAACCCCCTCCGTGTTTTTTTTCGGCTATAAATATATTTTAAGCTGGCATATAATACGTGCGTCTCAAGGGACATTGCCTCTCCGTGCCCCTCGACCTTCGGACGCAGCGGGCCGGCTATCTCTGCCTGCAAAGGACTAAACTGAGGCGAATCCGATCGGTCAGTCCCTGGTCGGAGTACGACCCCCACAGGATTCTTGCAGAAATCAACCTGCTTTCGAGGGACTTGAGCACTCTCTCGATTTCCTTGTCCCAAGGGTCCGCCGCAGAATAGACTGCGATAGCGGCCTTCACGTCGTCGAAGTCATAGTCAAACCACGGGGAGCTAAGGGCCTCGTTGACGACGCGTTCAACGCGATCGTCGCCCCTCGCAAGACCCAGTCCAAACCTACCGTACGTCGCATCTCCAACAATCTGTCTGAGCCGAGTCACATCGTCTCTGGACATCGCGGAGCAGAGGTCCATGACGGGCCTGAGCATGATACCGTTTAATACTCCGAAAGCTCTCGAAAGGGGAAGGTTCGGCGCCAGCGACGAGAGCTTATCGTTGTCAAACTCCACACAAAGCGTCGAGGATTTCAGCACATCATCGAGCGTCTTCGCCGCCAGCTCTCTTCGTCTATGGCTTTCTGCGGAGAACGGTGTCGCCGCCAGGACGATCGATGTCGATCCTTTCGCCTTTGCTATGGAGCAGAGCATCTTCACTCCAAGGCTCCCAGTCGTTCCGCCGAGGCCGCACATCAGGATCGCGAGTTCTGTGTTGTTGAAGACATCGAACAGCTCGTGGCCCACGACATCTTTGACCTGCTTTAGGAGATCGGGGCTCGAATCCGACAGACCCACCAACCTGTCCATTCCAACAAGCACCTTTCTATCTGCATGAGACCGGGCGATGTCTGCAGTCGATGTCGAGAAGGCGATTGTCGGGAGCCGCGATCCCTCAATAATATTACATCCAGCGCTGCCTATCCCGAACAGCTTTGCTCGGACGGACTGCAAGTTCTGTCCCTGAGAGAAGGCCATTCTGAGGTTTGCCATCTCGGGGTGATGATTCTTCTGCGCGCATTTGAATGTTTCATGCGCTGCGTTCTGTACAAAGTCGGGTGGCGAAGATGCTACATGTAGTCCGCGCAGGCAAAT
>CAYOXJ010000119.1:0-4901 GCA_964407905.1 uncultured Thermoplasmata archaeon | reverse complement strand
TAATAAAACACTTTCTGAGGTCAGAGCGCTGGCCCAACCATTTGCCACAGAATGAGCGCAAGGACCAGCAGGGCAAGAGCCGTCGTGATGGAGCCCACGAGTTTCTCCCGCTCCTCTCTTGTGTAAGCTCTCCTGCTCCTGCTCACAACATAGTCAAGGCCATCACGGAACAAGTACCCACCATCCAGGGGGACTGCTGGCAACACGTTTGTGAGGCCAACCATCAGGTTCAGCCAGAAGATCCAGTACAGCGAGTTCGTAAGCAGCCAAAACGCTGAGTCGGGCATCCAGGCGAAACTCCCAGATGGATGATACAGATCGGTCACTGGTGACCTCATCGGTGCGAGATCAAGGAACGGCAATGCGACAAGCCTGAGCCAAGAGCGAGAGAATTCGCTCAATGTGTTATCGCCCTCGAAGGGGTTGGCTAGTATACTTGAGTAGTAGTCGACGTTCTCGACTCTCATCCCCAGATTCAGCAGCCCTGCTCCCAGATACGCGACCCCGTGATAGCTCGGATCATTGTCGTCGGGGTCGTACTTCGCGTAGTACTCCCACTTGTCAGAAAGCTGAACCGTGCCTATGTCGGCGTTGACTTCGAATGCATCGCTATCGCTGTCGTAGCTCATGACCGTCACGTCAACGGTCTGGCCGGCGTGCATCATCCTCATTGCATCTGTGAGCTCATCTGTGCTGCCGATTGCAGTGTTGTTGATCGAGACCAGCACCATCCCGGTTCTCATGCCCGCTTTGTATGCTGCGAAGTCTTTCGCAGCGAATGCTATCACCACGCCGTCGATCATGTTTTCGGCGGTGCGGAGCTCTCCGGAGTAGTAATATCGAACGGTGATTGCAGATCCTGGGCTCGGCGACACCCTCTGGTCCAAATCGTCACCGGTGCGTATTTGCGTATCACCTACTTGCACAATAACGCTGCTCGGGGAGATGCCTGCGACGGCTGCAGGCGATTCGTCAACGACTCCGAACGCAAGGGCACCCTCTGTCGAGGGCTCGACGGACGACATCATGACGCCTGAAAACAACGCGAGCGTCACAAGGGCCAGGATGATGTTGCTGGCTGGGCCGACCGCATACACCTTCGACCTGCGGCTCCTGGTGGTCTCTTTCAACTCCTTCTCATCTGGCTCCACAAATGCCCCGATCGGAAGCACGAGAAACACAAGTCCCAGCGACTGGACTTTGACCTTCCCAACTCTGGTCAGGATTCCATGGGCGAACTCGTGGACGACGATTGCTATGACCAACGCGAGAACTCCGTAGCCCAGAGGAATTACGGGGTTCACGCCCGGGATTCCGAGGATGAGCTCCGGTGAAGGCGGTTCCGCAATCTGACTGACGATTGTAGCCTCCCAAAGAAGCAGGAACATGATGACCAGCATCGAGCCTGCGCAGATCCACAGGGCCATCTTCCCGTACAGCCCCCAGAGACGCTTTCTCATAGCCAGCTTCTCTATGAAGTCCCTTCCCTTCTGCGTCTTCCACATGAGGAGGGGGCCCATCAGGCTCATGTTGTGCTTCTCGAGCCACTTCTTCTTGTTGAGAGCGTAGATGAGGACGATGTACGCCAAGAACACGATGAGGGCGATGAGGTATCCGTTCATCTGGACTGACCTGCTCTCAGCTGATGCAGCTTCCAATATTAATGGGTTTCATCATTCTCCGTAGGCTTTCCCGTACTCTGGCCTTCGGGGCTGACCTTGTGTCTCGCCCACTCCTCATCCGAGATTCGGTCGTACACGTCCGCAGCCTCGTCACGGACGGCTTGTCCTCCCTCATCCGATTTCGCGAGCCTTATGATCTGGTCCTTCTTGAGGATCCAGTAATGGATCCTCCAGAGCTTGCCCTTCTTGAGAAGCACTTCCTCCTGAGTGCTGGTCAAGAGGCCCTCCTCCTCGAGCATGTAGAACACATCTCGGTCCTCGGACGTGAGCCTGTTGTCAATGACCTCATCAGTGTATCCGAAGAAGCTCATCAGGTAGTCCGCAAGGTTCTTGATCTCATCGTCGGACATCCCCTTCTTCCCGACGGTCTTCTTAAGAGCTTTTTCTACCTGTTGCATGGTGACAACAGTCATCCCAATCCCGGACAAGGGAACTGTATCCACAGCTAAAAACATGTCGAAGAAGAGCCACGCCATCAGCTCTCTGCGTCGAGTGCGCTCATCACACGAACGCCCTCTTTCGAGAGCTCATCCAGAATTGCCCGCGCCCATTCCAGCTTCTTCTTCTTCACCGCCTTGCTCTTGCCGTTTTTCTCAGAGGGATTCGCGAAATCGAATCCCGCGAGAAGGACTCTCTTCGCGCCGAGCTCAGCGGAGATGCAGGCTGCCCTGTCCCCGTCAGTGAATCCTCCGAAGTTGACAATGCCGGGCGGAGGAGGACACTGGCATGTGCCGACGATAGGGCCCGGGAACTTGCCCACATGATGCTCGATTGCCTTCTGATTATCTCCGTGCGCATGGACGAACACGGTCGCTCCGCGCAGGTTCATATCAACCTGATCCTCCACAATGCCGTCTAAATCTGTCACGATCATGCTGGGTGTGATTCCTGCGTCGATCAAGACTGTGGTCGCGCAGTCTGCGGCCACTACATAGTCCTCGATGGTCAGAGCGGAGAGCTCGTCTGCTAGGTTTGGACCTCCACCGCAGATGATCACGCGCTCCGGGAAACCCTTCCGCACTCGCTCAAGATCCCTGTGTCCTCTGTCGCCGATGATGCGAGCGAGGCTTCTGGCGCTCTCCAGATCATCCTGTTGAGAGAATCCGAACTGTTCGCAGATGCGCCCGTACATCGGCAGCCATTTCTCCAGCCTCAAGGAGTCACGCCTCCTGCGTCTCTCCCGTGCCAACGGCCTCGCTCCTAAGCGAAGCATATAGGACCGCGCCGAAGATCGCGATCAGGACACCGGTCACGATCTCCGCAGCGATCACGACGAATCCGATGGACTCGTCGTGCCTGACGAAGAAATCCATTGCATCCACTGCGCCCTGAATGACAAAACCCGTGGCCAAGACCGTGACCATCATCACGATGAAGGACCACTTGATCTTGCCTGTGTGAAGGAATGTGGTGACAGACTTCCCGCTCTGATAGACGAACACGCCAAACACGACGAACCACACAGCGCCCGACACGAACAAGAGTATTGAGACAGCGAGGCTTCTCTCGCCTGGCAGGAGACTTTCCCGGTAGACCGAGGCGATGTCGTACCCAATCATTACTCCGGCAATTCCGAGTATCAAACCGACGATCGCGAAGGGTATCGCGAGACTGCCCTGCCTGATTGCCTTCTTGGTCCTGACGACACGCTGCTGGATCAGTTCGGCCCAGTGATATGCCCACCCTATGAGATACAGGCCAAGAACTATTCCGATGACTCCGGGTGCCATTTGTGAGAGAAGGCCTATGTCGTCGTAGTCCCCCTCCGCGAACTTGATGACTTTCGTGATCAGTGACAGAAGGCCCCATATTATCAACACGAACGATAGGGGCACTATCCATCGCCTGCGCATCTTCTCGTCCTGCAAAGTCCTGACAATCATGTAGTAGGTGCCCTCGATGCTCCTGCTCTGCTTGACATAGACCCGCCTGACAGAGTCGATCTTGACACGCGACGAAATGACTGGATAGATGGACTCGTCCTCGACGCCGTCGCTCACGAGGATTGCTCTGTCCGGCCTGACGACCTCGAGCACGTTCTCGAGCTGATTCGACAGAATGAGATCCGACTGGAATCCGACGTGGGAGTCGCCAGAAACAGTTGCTATCTCTGCATCAATGCCTCTCTTTGTCAGGTCGTCGTAGAGTTGTAGACCCGAGAGAATCGTGTTCGTATCGACCTCTTCCGGGTCTGCAAGGCCAAGAGAGATGGTGGCTTTGAGGTTCTCCTCTCTTCCTATGACCGGGCCATTTATGCCTGCCTTCGTGCCGAGGTCATCGTCCCTGTCAACGCACAGAACAAGGGTCTTCATTTCTGTTCTTGTAAGGCCCACAGATGTATTTGAGCATCTCCATTGTCGTACTGGCCAGTCTTCTCTTCTCGGAGAATAACCCTTAAATAATGACCTGGGAATTATCTGTCCGATGGCAAAAAAAATGGACGAGGCCGAGGTCAAGAAAGAGTGTCCGAGCTGTGGCCTCGGCGTCGCCCTAGATGCGACCATCTGTGAGTTCTGTGGCTGGGATTTCGAGGAGGAGGACGAGTGGATCCTTCAGATCGAGAAGCTCGAGCGGGATCTCATGCTCGAAAAGCAGAAGTTCGAGCCCGGGACCGTCAACCACCTGATTGAGTCGACTCTTCACGCGCCCGTACTGGAGAGGCCCGAGACGCCAAAAGCCCCCGCGGAGGGGAAACCTCAAGCTGTTGCAGGAAAGGTACCGGCCCCCGTTCCTCCCGTTAGGGCAAGAGAGGAAGCGGCCGTTCCTCCGGTCGGACTTGAGAGGCCCAAGGTGCGCAGAGTGAGAACCGTGAAGGCGCCGCCGGGAGCAGGAGCCAAAGGTGAGACTGCGCCAAAAGTCCGCAGAGTACGCATCGCGAAGTCAGCTCAGACTGCGGAGAGACGGGAGCCCGAGAAGAAGTCAAGAGGCGTCGTTGGAGGGCTGTTCTTCTCGAAGGAGGAAGAGGGGAAACCTGAGGGAACTCGCGTAGTCAGAAAGGCCAAGAAATGAATGTCCTCTGACCTCCCGACCGAGCATTTGTGTTGGCAATCGTCCAAGCTGCCAGACCGGTTATGTTAAGTACGCAATGACGGATTACTTCACTCCCCGGGGATCGAGAAGGTGCGCATCAGATGGCATGGGCACTCATGTTTTGAAATCGAAGGCAGCGTCAAAGTCGTGACTGATCCGCACGATGGCAAATCGCTTGGAATAGCCCCT
>CAYOXJ010000118.1:0-4907 GCA_964407905.1 uncultured Thermoplasmata archaeon | reverse complement strand
ATTGGCGTGAGCGGGAGATCCTCATAGCTCTTGGTCATACGACGGCCTCTCTCGTTCTCTCGTAGGCCTCCTTGGCCGCAGCTACATTCTCCTCTTCCTTTGCAGGGGCCAGCTCGCGGATGCTCTGAAGCACGGCGTCCAACGAGACCGCATCGCACATCTTCGCAAATCCGCCCATAATTGCAGTGTTGACAATCGGCGCGGTCTGAGTGCCAATGCCATGAGAGTAAGCGATAGACGTCGCATCGATGACATAGTACTTGAACCGCGATGGCAGGTTCTCGAGCGTTCTCCCTTCCGGGAAGTTGATGAGTGCCTTGCCTCCTTGTTTGAGCCCCTCGAGAACGTCGACGCCTCTGAGAAGGGAGCTGTCAAGCACGACCACATAATCCGGCCAATAGATGCTGGACTTAACCCGTATCGGTTTCCTGTCAATTCGCGTGTACGCGGTCACGGGAGCCCCTCTTCGCTCAACACCGAAGAACGGGAACGCGGAGACTTCGTAGCCCATGCTGAAAGCCGCATTAGCCAGGACCTCGGAAGCGACGACCACACCTTGGCCACCTCTCCCGTGAAACCTGACCTCGATCAGCAGGGACACCGTTTGATGTATTAGATGTCAGTCATATTAAGTACTCTCCCACCTACTAGAATCAACTCGTTTCTGGCCGCGCTGGCAAAGACGAACCGAGATTCGCTTCTGTTTCCGCACGCATTACATACTCGGCCCGCGTTTCTCGCATCTGTGAAGAGGGTTTTCGCGGGACTGCATGCGAGGGCGTTCTGCCATGCCACCGAGGACCTGGAACGAGTCAGGTTGGCCATGGCAAACGTGCTCGGAGACGTTGAGACGAGAATCTCTCGGACCGCGGGCATTCATGGAAATCCAATCACGGTCTTAAAGACCGTGATTAATGACCATGAATCCATCATGAATTTCGTGAAGCAGCTGACTGAAGAAGATCTCGAAGAACTCCTGCGCAGCCTCGACTCAAGAATCGATGATGACTGCAATCTCTTCATAAGGATAGACAAGCAGGAGGCATATCAGGGAAGGGTCAGACTAGCAAGAGGGGATGACATGATATCGATACGAGTCCGAGTCATAGCTTTCCCAGCCAGATGCTCAGTGGCCTCGGATGTCGTGAGGGAATTATTGTCCAGCAGCTTGGCCAAGAAGGCCCAATAAGAGAAGCATTTGGCGCTTTCCGCGACGCGATTCTTTATTATATTAATCGAACATCTGTCAGTCTTGGTCAACGCGCAGGGGTAGCCAAGCCTGGTCAACGGCGCAAGGCTTAGGACCTTGTCTAGCAGTGGTTCCGCGGTTCGAATCCGCGCCCCTGCACCATCTAGAAGACGGCTTTTTCCTGTGCAATACTCGATTGGCTGCCGACGAGAAGATGTACATGATCAGCGTTGACGAACCGTGAGCTGCTCCCTATCAGGATTCTATTTTGGGGCTCTGATTGTCCAAATGACCAGAAGCACGACGAGGGCGACCATCGCAATCAAGAGAATCGCGCCAAGCATCCCTTCGTTCTCGTAGATTAAGGTCACTCCAAAGATGATGACAAGAACCATAGCCACGGACGCGAGTACGCCGATAACAGGTGGCATGGACGCCCTTTTCATCTTGAGCCTCATCTCAGAGGATTCGCCTACTTCCACAAGCCTTCCCGTTGATGGTCCGAAACCGTTCATCGAATATCGCAGCGACACGATGGATTTGCGAGAACATATAGGTTGGTCGGGGAAGCCTCACTATCAGGATCCGTTTGTGCCCTCCATGCAAACTGCCTATGAGGTTTAAGCATGCGCAGGAATACGTCGCAGAACGACGCTATCTCAACTGAAGGCTTAGGACCTCGCTCAGCAGTGGTTCTGCGGTTCGAATCCACGCCCATGCGCTACCCCTTGGATTCTCTCGGCACGAAACGGTCGCAGCCGCACGAGAGCTCCTCGGGAGAGAGCCATTTCCTGTATTCGCCTTCGGGAAAACATCCCCTGTTCTTGCCGCTCTCCTTATACCACCTGCAGTTCCTGCAGGTGCGCCCAGAACTCCTTCTGAGAGATGCTAGGACGATCATCTCTTCCTGCGTATAGTCCCGATTGTCAGAAGCGCTGTTCCTGGGCACAGCATGTAATGGGAGATGCCAAGGAATATCATTTTGCACGAACCGATGGCTTGGAGAGAGATATATACGACACTTGCATAACCTCCGTCTGTGAAGTTCCTGTACTGCCCGAGCTGCAAGGAGCTACGAGTCAAAGGCTGGTATTCGGTCAGAAACAGATGCGCTAGATGTCTCAGAGATGCGAGGACCATCAACATCCCGAGTTCCTGGCTCACCTATCTATCCTACACCCTGTTCGTTGCGGTCCCGGTCTTGGTCGGACTCCATATTCTGACCGACTCGTCCGAGCTCCTGTATTTGTCCATCGGAGGCCTCATCGTCATGATGATCGTGTCCTACCTAGACGTGGTTCGTGGCGAGAAGATCGCCAGAGCCAAGATCAAGATCACAAGCCAAGACCTAGGCGAGTTCAGGAGAAGAGGCTGGGCATAGAATCAGTGTGACGAGAATTGTCTCGCCAACAAGACCTGGAAACTCAGCAGAGCTGGCGTGCGCTTCCGGGTGGTTCTCTGGCAACCATGGAATCGCAAGGACAGGCTCCGTCCCATTGGCATCCGAGCACAGCACAATCAAGAATGGCTCGTAGAGTGGCGCAGAACACGACCTCAGGATTCGAAGACAGACATCATTCAGCTCCTCAAAGGGAGCTATGCCGGCCCCCGACCTGAGTGCCTGTGTTTCGATGGCAATGCACTCTGCGATCTCCTCATTGCCCTTGATTTGCACGTTCGAATTCAGATTGATGATAAGCTCTGTTCCGATGGATGCATGAAGAAAGGCGTGAAGTACTTCGTCAGGATCTCTCCAATCGTTATGCGCGTGAATGCTTCCGGGACCTGCAAAATCACTTGCATACGCTAGCAATGCAGTTGAAATCAGCATCGATGCCGCAAAGAACACGACCGCATCCATCAGGGCAAGCTGTCCTCCGTCGGAGTCATTCATTCTCCCACACAATTGCCCTCACCTCGACTATCACTGTTGTGCCTTCCTCATTCAGAACGTTGAGCATCGCGGAGGCTGCTGCAATCTCAGAACATGGAAGCTCGGATCCGGGATGCCCGAGAATCCATTGCACTGAGGGATGCAGCTGCAAGATGGCCAGAGCGTATTCGCGTCCATCCAGCTCCTCCTCCGCAAGTCTTGAGTAGTTCAGTTGCACGATCGCAGAAAGAGAAGGAACGAACTCGTTTCCCCGAGATCCTCGAAGCTCCGCGCAGATCCTTTCGACAAAATCCACGACGCGATTTCGGAGCTCGTTGCAGGCATGCTGGGATGCAAGGTGCTCACAGGACCAGGTGGCGGACATGAGGAGGATTGCGGTTCCGCCCAAAACGAACGCCAGGACGGGCAGATCCTCAAAGAAACCTCCGACTCCCAATTCGTCAGATTTCACACATCGTGTCAGCTCTTGCCAGCCTTAGCATCATAGCCATTACATGTAGTGTACAACAGAGGGAACTATACATGAATGTTCGATGAGCTCTTGGCCGCAATGAGACACCACCAAGGTCCGACCAAGAAACTCATCCCGACCATGAACCCTGAGACGGTCTGCACGCATGTCTTCGTCGAAGACGATGGACTGCAGCTCGAGATCGATTGTTCGATCTGCCAAGGTGCACACGACTTGTCAAACCCGCGTTGTTGTGCAGGGGTCCTGAATGCGATGGTCTCTGGGGCTGTACCCGACACGATCATCCTCAAGAGGTACATGCACAAGCGGTACAGGCACGAAGCTGTCGCACATGTAGCAGCTGCCGCAGCCGAACTCGCCACTCTGAACAGAGCGATATCCTCGATTGAGAGGCCGTCAGACAAACGGTGTCGGACATGCTCAGCCAGTAAGGAGAATACGCTCAGAACGATGAAGAGGAAGTTGATGGAAGACCCCGATACATACCTCCTCAAGACATACAAGGTGCTCGACGAGATCCGAGCTAAGAACGACACGGACCATTGCGAGCAAGCGAAGAAGTGCCTCGAATCGGGGGTTTCCACAAGCACTCTTTGCAGGAGGTCGGTCTGAATGTCCTCTGCGCGGTGTACTCCAACTATCATCTCGCACAGCCTTCCTTGTGATCTTGAAGGGCTCAAGGTCATCTCACTGCCAAAGCCTCGCTCGGCCGCGGACGGGAGAGCGGTCTCTCGTGTAGAGACAAGGCCCTGCTTCGCGTCTTCGTGGGTCGAGGAGATGACCAATGCGACGGCTGAGTGCATTTCGAGCTACTCTATCGACGGCGTCGGCGTCCGCATAATGTCGCCAAGCGGCTCCAGCTGTGGGAGCTACGTCGTCAGACCTCCGGAGTATTCTCTGAATCCAATTCATCTTAGGACGCTCGCGGAAGCCGTCACAGAGGTCACAAGAACCATGCCCAGCGACTTCGAACTCCGATCGCTAAGCATCCTCAGACCCTACATCAAGGCAAAGGCGAAGGACTACATATACGCCAGAATAGCTGCGACTCCTGGCGAGCACACTGATCGAGGCGAGATCGACAGAGAGGCAGACCGGTTGGCCGAGCTACTGTGCAAGTACACCGCGGGGTACGGGATCCTCGAGACCCTTCTCGAGGACGAGCTCGTCCAGGACATCTATGTCGATGCACCGTCAAGCCAGACGCCTGTTCAGGTAGTCCTTCGCTCTGACGCTGGCCACAGTGTCAGACAGAAATGTCGGACGAACATCTATGTTGGCAAGAGGGATCTTCAAGGCCTCGTTTCCCGGATCAAGTTCGAAACCGGGCTTCCGTTCTCGGAAGCGCATCC
>CAYOXJ010000117.1:0-4907 GCA_964407905.1 uncultured Thermoplasmata archaeon | reverse complement strand
AATGCGGTCTTCTCTTCGGAGAGTGCAGATGAGGTCCTGGGCGGAATCAACGTCGTAAGACGAGGAATCAATGAGTATCTGGCTGATGTCAGTCCATCCGACGTCGCAGCGTACCTTCGCATGGGAACCCTTCCCTTCTCAATCCCGCACTCGAACCCGGATGAATTCTACGACAAGGTGGTTGGAATGGTTGAAAAGACCGTATCCGAGGACATCAGCATGATAATGGGTTTCACGAAGAAGATGCAAACGAAGATGTCCAACTTGATAATGCTTCTGGCACTCTCTGATCGCATGAGCTATCCGACGCTCTGCAATGCTCTCGGGGATATCACCAAGCCAACCTTGAGTAGGATGATTCGTGGGCTCGAGAAATCCGAGTTGATTCACGCGGTCAGGCCATTCGGCCGCCCTGTGAAGAAGATCGCCAAGACGCCGAAATACAAGTTCATGGCACCTTCAGTCCGCGCAGCTCTTCTATGGCAAGTAGGAGAACTCGACAGCCGGGAAGAGACATCTGGCAAGCTGCTTGAAGATGCAGTTGCAATGTACTTGTTCCGGCTGCTGAAGATGCATGAACTGCTTGGCTTCGATTTCGATGCCACTGAGGGCGGAGCCGACTTCATTGTGACAGCTCGAGACAAGAGCCGGGTTGTGCTGGAGGTGGGCTTCGGCGACAAGGGCTTCAGGCAAATCGAGAAATCGATGGAGCGGTCGGACTCCAAATACGGCGTGCTCGTGTCGGATAGGCGCCCTTCGGCTTCCTCAGATCGAAGGATTGTGTCTGTCCCCAGGGACTGGTTCTTGCTGATGTGAGTCTGATGGTCCCAGGACGAAATTCCTCGACCATACAACCGTGGGCGCTCGGGAGAGACTGGATCTTCTTCGTTGATAATCGGCAAACGAGTGGGGGCAGAGGGATTTGAATCTCTGCTGAGCCAGTATGTCAGAAACCTGGGAAAATCAACGGGATTTTCGTACCGGGGACAAACCCCTTTCAATCATTTTGTACCGAGAGAAGACTTCCTTTTGAGAAATGAATTCATTCGGCACCGAATTCTACTTGTTGGCTAGATTCTGAGAAGTGATTCAGGGATTTCGAGAAGAGTGTTGAGAAGATTTATATCCACCAGCATTATTACTTTTCGAGGGACCCATGCCAAACAAGGAATTCTGGCCAGAGGAGGAGTTGAGGAAGTATACCACCGAGCTGAAGGCCGTGACAATCACCGTCAACTTCACCGTCGTGGGCAAGCAGATGATACTATGCGTAGACAACTTCGAGAAGCTGCTGCGCAAAGCCTACAGGATCGCAATCATTGACTGCGGATGCAGGACCCGAGTGAAGGCCTGCAACGCTCCAGTCGATGTCTGTATCTATATGAACGAGGGAGCAGACGAACAAATCGAGATAGGACTGGGGAGAGAGGTCTCACTTGAGCAAGCCCTCGACGCTATAAGGAGAGCGCATGAGGCGGGGCTCGTCCATACAGCTTGGAGCGACATCGACGGGAAGGAACCGCAGTACATCTGCAGCTGCTGCTCGTGCTGCTGCCATATATTCCCCGCGCTGCAGAGATACGGGTTCAGCGAATATGTGGTCTCGTCCGAGATGATTGCTGCCCAAGACGACGATAGGTGTGACGAATGCGGACTCTGCGTAGACACATGCCACTTCAAAGCGAGGAGTATTGTGAACGGACGCCTGAAGTATGACAAGGAGAAGTGCTTCGGTTGCGGTGTCTGCATTCCCTCTTGCCCTAACGGCGCGATATCGATGAAGAATAGGCACAATTGAGGAATCAATAGAGGTGGGGGCAGAGGAGTCTGAACCTACACCGAGCCAGTATGTCCCAAGTCTGAGAATATCATTCACGATTCTGCGCCGGGCCAAACACTCTCCTCTCTTCTTCGTGGTACGGGCCTTGGGGAATCGCGTCATCGCCCAGCCTGCAAGATGTCAGTAGAGGCGCGTTTCAGGAGATGAGTCCAGGATTAGACAAGCCAATGCTAGGCTGCTAGAATAGACCTCTCTGTCTCAGATGCACTTCGAGATTCCTGGGGAAGATGCTTAGGTCGAGGCCGATCTTCTTGAGCTTCAGGTCCATCGCCTTGGCTTTGCCCCCGGAAAACTCTCCCTTGAGCAAGTATCCGGTCTCCTCCTCGGTGAAATCCCCCAGGACTCTATGCCAGCCTATCACCTCTCTGTTGTAAGGGCAGACTCTCTGGCAGTGCATGCAACCGATGATGCAGTTGTGAGCTTTCGAAGGTATCCAATCAGGGAACGGACGAGACGCGGGCATCTCGCTGTAGTATGTCAGGCATTTCTCGACACGGATGAGAAATCGGTCCTCGCATATCGCGCCTGTTGGACAAGCCTTCATGCACGCCCTGCATTTCTCGCACCTCGATAGCGCGACCTTCTCCTGCCAGTGGTCCTCAGGAGACTCGAAATCCGTGTACACCGCCGCAAGCGTGTGAAAGCTCCCGTACTTCGGGATGTACGTGATGTTGTTCCTGCCGTACTGAGCCAACCCGCTCCTGACCGCGAGGAGCTTCACAGGCAGGATCGCTCGGGCCATCCAATGCTTCTCCGGCCCGAACGCTTCCTTCAGGAGCTTCATCGTGCGATTCGAGGCGCTCGCGTAGCTGCCGTAGGTCGGTGGGACGGTGAGCTCTATCGTCTGCCCGGCCCAGTGGAACTTCGTCCTCGTCGCGGGAGTAGGCAAGGCCGTCACGAAGATGGACTTGGCTTTGCTCATCCCGCGGGCCTTCTTCGGGTCAAGACGCGGCTTGATCCACTCATGATAGAACCCTTCGTCGAGGAATCCTTCTTCGTGAAGGGATCTCACCTCGTTTCTCAGCTCCTCGAGGTGCTCGACTGATACGACTCGCGCGAAGCATCCGTTGCGCTCTAGGTAGTCCAAGACTTCGATACCTACAGCCTCCGTACCACGGTCCAGATGATTCCGGCACTACCGAACCTCTGTGCCTGGACGATTGCCATAGATGTGCACATAGAGATATATTCACTCCCTTGTTCTCGACATGGATGCGTAGAACTGTCTTCATAGAACGATCGTAGTAAGGCACACAATTCATTAGTGATTGGTGCATTGTCGAAAATTGGCGTGAGAATGGAACCGCACAAGAAGTCTGTCAAGCTATTTATGGACACGAAGATCGATGTCAAGCTGAAACTCGCAGTTCTCTGGGCGTCGATGATGTCCTGCTACGCATTTGGTGACATCCTCTCCTTCTACAAGCCAGGGATTGTCGAGGAGATAATCGCTGGAGATGCGCCATTGGGATCCCAAGAATCATTGCTGGCGGCCGCAGTGATGATGGTGATACCAATCTCGATGATATTCCTCTCAGTGGTTCTGCCAGCAAAGGCAAATCGCCCAGCGAACATAGTCGTAGGCATAGCCTACACTGGCGTCAACCTAGCTGCTTTCATGGAGACGGACGCCTACTATGTGTTCTTCGGAGTTGTGGAGGCAGTAATCACTCTGCTGATTGTCTGGCATGCATGGAAGTGGCCGGAACAGAAGGCTGTTTCGTAGGAATGGGGGAGGGCCAAGTGACCGAGAAGAAGAAGTCCGTCAAGAGCGCCACCAGGCCGACTGCGAAGAATGCGGACGGGGAAGGCGCCGTCCTCGCGAAGATCGCCGCGATGCCTGAACCGTATCGCGCCATGGGCGAGCGTCTCCATGCCGTCATCAGAGCTAGCGCGCCATCACTCTACCCAAGAATATGGTACGGGATGCCCGGGTATGCCAAGGGTGGCAAGGTCATCTGCTTCTTCCGCGGCGGACAGATGTTCGAAGAAAGGTACATGACTCTCGGTTTCAACAGCAATGCGAACCTAGACGAAGGCGCCATGTGGCCGATTGCCTTCGCGCTGACGGAATTGACACCCGCAGAAGAGGCAAGAATTGTCGCGCTCGTGAAGAAAGCCGTGAGCTAGGGACTGAGTTCTGCGAAAGAATGGGGGCAGAGGGATTTGAACCCTCATCGACGGGTTTCCACCAGGCGGAGAGCGACTCCGCCCGTTTCGAACATGGGTCATCGCTCCAGTCAGTCATCACTGGTCAGCAAACCCAAAGGAAATCATTCCCATAACTGGAGCCCGTAAGGATACCAGGTTACCCCATACCCCCAGATGGTTGATGCCGGGGAGCCTACTTCTTGCGCAGCTTCTGAGCCCTCTTCCGCCTTCTCATCCTCTTCTTGCGCCACTTCCAGCGCTGCTTGCCACGCTTCTTCCATGCCCGAGAGCTCCGTTTCATAGATTAGACTCCCATGCGCCTCTTGGCGTACATAGCTTCCTTTTTATATGCCTTTTGGCAGGTCAGGCGGGCCGGTCGGGAGTTTCGGATGCGCCAAGCATCTTTCGAACCCGAGACCACTGGCTTAGAAGGCCAGTGCTATATCCTGACTAAGCCACCGGCCCATCTGGCCGCGGTGTACATGCTGCACTATTCTATTAAACCTTGGCAGGTCGTGTGGCGAACATTTCGCGCATTCCATGCAGAGCCTCCCTCATGGATTCGGTCAAGTTCTATATTCTCAGATTATCATGACCTTGTTCAATGGCGAATGTCGAGATCGTCGAACTCAAGAGGATGGATCTCAGGAATGCTGTCGTGATCGACGGTTTTCCCAGCGTAGGGCTCGTGAGTTCGATTGTCGCAAACTACCTCATCGCTCTTCTGAAGCTGGAGTACATCGCCGTCATGGACTCCGACTACTTCCCGACATTGTCCCTGATCAGGAATGCCGAACCGCTCGGTCCGGCGAGGGTCTATGCGAGATCGGAGCTGAGGGAGGGCGAGCAGCAGATAGTTGTGTTCTCGACCGAGCTGCAGCCGTCGCCAAACCTCCTGCGTGACATAGGCACCGCC
>CAYOXJ010000116.1:0-4952 GCA_964407905.1 uncultured Thermoplasmata archaeon | reverse complement strand
GAATCTGCGCCGAGAGCGACGCACATACCATCCGCTGAGGTCCTCGACGAAAGAAGTGATTGCTCTAACAGACCGGTGCACCTCCAGCTCTTCGAACCCGGCCCGGGCCTCCTTAGTTGCAGTCTGGAGGCGGGACATGATCCATCGGTCAAGATCGTGAGTCCTCCCGTACCCCTGCACGATCCTGAACCCGTACGCGTTCGCATTGGATGCGAAGAACGCATAGACATTCAGGAGCGTAGAGAGTGTGCCGACCATCGTCTCTCTCACCTTCTCCTTCGAGAACTGGACGTTCTGCCATACTGGATTGCCTAGAAAGAGCAACCTGGTCGCATCCGCGCCCACGGTCGAGAAGATATCTTCTGGGTCGATGATGTTGCCAGAGTCGAGAGAGAAATGCTTTCCATGTTCGTCGAACACGTTCCCGAGCACAAGCACAGAAAGAAATGCGGGCTTGTCGAACAGCAAAGTGCCCAGCGCGAGCTGCGTGTAGAACCAGCCTCTTGTCTGGTTGACGTCCTCCGCGATGAAGTCGACAGACTTGTGCGTGTCGAACTCCTCGATGTTCTCGAAAGGATAATGATACTGGGCAAACGGCGCGCACCCGGAATCGTACCAGCAGTCGATCACGAATTCCTCACGTCTCATCTCCCCTGAGCACTCCGGGCACGCGAGAACGACCTCATCGATGGCCGGCCTGTGAGGATCCAGCTCAGCTGAAAGGGGCGAAAGAGAAAGAGACCTAAGCTCCTCGTAGCTGCCAACACACACCTCGTGCCCTTTGGAACAACGCCAGACGGGCAGGGGTATGCCCCAGTACCTAGTCCGGCTAATGGCCCAGTCCTTGACGTCCGCCAAGAAGTTTCCAAAACGGCCATGTTTGAACGCCTCTGGAATCCATCTGATCTCCTCGTTCAGGCCAATGATCCGTTCCCTGGCATCGGATGTCTTCACGAACCATGCGTCCAAGTCCTTGTGAATGAGAGCTGTATTGCACCTCCAGCAGAATGGATAGGAGTGCCTCAGAAGGCCCCACTTGAAAAGCAGTCCTTTGGCCTCGAGCATACGCATGATCTCGGCGTCAGAGCCCATCGCGTGTTTGCCCTCCAATTCCGGCACTGCATCCGTGAAGCGGCCTTCGCCGTCCACAGGATCGAATATCTCCACTCCTTGCGCAGCGCCGAGCTCGAAGTCCACAGAACCATATGGCGGGGTCACGCTCATCGCCCCAGTTCCCTCCTCCTTTGACACCTCAGCAGAATGGATTATCCTGAAAGCCTTGCCTTCGAAATCGTGGCACCGGAACGGAGGCTCGTACTCCTTGCCGACGAGTTCTGAGCCGAGCATCTTCTGAAGCATCTTTGCGCCTGGCGCAAAAGACTCAATGCGGTCTGCCGACACGACCAGCTTCTCGCCTCCGTGTTCGAACATCGCATATTCCCTGTCCCTATCCACGGCAAGGAACGCGTTGGCGAAAAGAGAGAATGGAAGTGCCGTCCATGCCAGCACGCTCACATCCATTCCCTTTACCTTGAACTTGACCACTATGTATCTGTCCTCTGTCTCCCTGAACCCCAAGGCAACCTCGTGCGTGCTCAGAGTGGTCCCGCACCGCGGGCAGTATGGGACGACCTTGTGGGCCTTCGTCAGCATGCCCTTCGAGTGCAGCTGCTTGAGCGACCACCAGACGCTCTCGATGTATTCCTTGGACATCGTCATGTAAGCGCGGTCGAAGTCCAGCCAGTAACCTATCCGCTGGCTCATGCGCTCCCAATCGGCCTTGTAGCGTTGAATGCTCCCTCTGCACAGCCCGTTGAACTTGTCGATGCCCAGCCTCTCGATGTCCTCCTTGCCCTGAAGCCCATGCGCGCGCTCAATCTCGAGCTCAACCGGAAGCCCGTGGCAGTCCCATCCACCGATGTACGGCACGATCTTCCTGCCGTTCATGATGTGATACCGCAGGTATGCGTCTTTCACCGCGCGCGTGAGCGTGTGTCCCACATGGGGTCTGCTGTTGGCATAGGGCGGACCTTCGCAGAACACCAGTGGTCGTCCACGCGCCATCCGCTCCTTCGTCTTCTGGAGGATTCCCTGCTCCCGCCATGCGCGGAGGATCTCCTCCTCCAGCTGCGGGAAGCCCTCCCCGACAGGTTCCTTGTAGTAGTTACTCGTCACAACAGATCCTCCAGAAGGAGTCCATCATGAACTCGGCAATGAGTGCTAGAATCAGCTAATTATGATGATCGTTCGTATGAGCTGCAGCACCGAGTTCATCGAAGGAAGCGCACGGCTGCCACGATATTTAACCCTTGTCAAGATGGCACATGGCGGGCCCGAAAACTGGCATGCTGGCCCTTTCTAGAAGACCGAAATGCACTTAAGCAACCTCTATATAGTAGAGGACGTATAGCGCCGGACCGTGCAACCCATGGCCCGGGGTGGTGCCTGAGGCCCGAGGTGAACACAGATGGAAGAGCCTTTGTGCAACGTGGAGTTTCTGAAAAGCAATGCAACATATGTGGCCAGAGTCCAGAGCGACCTCGGCGGAATGAGGGAGTACCGAAGCTCAAGCTTGGAAGAGATCCTCGAGCAGGTCATCATTGACCTCCAAGAGGAGTTCGAGGGCGCAAGACTCTAGGCACTGATGAAGGCAGAAGAAAACCCGTTGGCGAGGGCACACGAGCCGCCCTTTGTTCATCCGCAGGCTTTTTGCATCACTAGGAGGCTTGACCAGCGGACAGAGGCGCCAGACGAAGGGGGCGTTAGCATGGAAGAGAAGGACAAGAAGGAGTACGAGGAGGTCATATCCTCGTACTACGGCCAGGATTCGGTTACGGCCCTCGTGACTTTCAAGATAGACACGAAGGGCTCTGATCAGGTAGCGCAGAAGATCGCGAGCTTCCCACACATCGAGGACGTGTTCCTTGTCACGGGCGACACTGACATAATCGCGAAGGCCAAGTTCCCGAACTACGCCGCCCTCAAGAAGTTCATCGTTGATGACGTCGCAGAGATCGACGGTGTGAAGGAGACCAGGACTTTCATGGTAGTCACGACGTTCAAGGAGAACGGAGAGACGCGCCAGGAGACCGAAGAAGAGACGAAGAAGTAGGAAGTGAGAGGATAGTCTCGCCGAGGTTCAACAGGGGTGATCACTATGGATATGGAGACGAGGCTCAGGCAAGTCATGGAGGTGTTGGACCAGCTAGCTGAGGACACCTCGGTGCCAAGGAACATAAGGCGCGGGGCGACGGACGCGAAAGAGCGACTCATGCGGAAGAACGAAGCTCTGGACGTCAGAAGCGCGAGCGCAATCATGATTTTGGACGAGCTGGCGAACGACCCGAACATTCCGCTGCACGGGCGCACGCTGATCTGGAACATCATAAGCCAGCTCGAGACCGTGAAGTGATTGGACAGTTCTGCCAATCACCATTTTGATAGCCTTATTCGCGATTAACCTGTCGAGCGGCTGTAGTCTAGGGGTTAGGACTGAAGCTTCCCAAGCTTCAAACCCGGGTTCAAATCCCGGCAGCCGCACTCTGCCCACCCAATCTGCAGTGAGGAATGGCCTTTCATACGAAAGTCTTGCGGACCAGGGAGGACAAGGTTTTTCCCTACATGGACGTATCATGCTGGGAAGACATCGTATTGGGTGAGAGGACGAAGTGGGAGATAGGACCGATAGTACTCATCATCTCGGCAGTAGTGATGATCATTGCGGCACCCTTCTCCGCCGCAGAGGATCGCAGGTCCGGAACCATGGGCACATTGGTAGGCGGCTTCTTCATGGGACTCGCGAACATGAATCTGGCCGAGGGCGATGCAGCGCACTACGAATTCGAGGCGCCGCTGCCAGTGATGTTCGTTCTGAGGTATTACGTTCCAGATGGACTTGGCAACCTCCATTATTCTGGAACGGAACATGTGAACGTCTCCGGAACAAAGGCCGAGGGCGGATTCGTCGCTCCCGTAGAGGGTCATTACGTGTTCCAATTCCTGATAACAGACCTACCTGAGGGGACGGAGCTGAGGATTCGGTATGACATTTACAGGGAGATTCCCCTCGACGAACCGACGATTCTTGCAAGAATCTCGCTCGTTGTCGGTTCGTATCTCTCAGCGATTACCGCAGTCTCACCTGGGCGAAGCCGAAGAAAGCAGACCCAAGATATCAAGCTGATTTCGTACTGGGATTTCTTCACATCCAGTTGGCGCTACTGGTCTCCTGCGCTCGCCGGGATGACCATACTTGCCGCCCTGTTCATCCTTGAGCTGATGGTTTCTGGTATCTTTCCACGCTGGATGGAGACCTCATTTGACCTGGGCTGGATTATGGCGGCTTGGGGGCTGTTTCTCGGACTAGCATTCGCACATTCTGATTGGAAGAACCTATTGAAGACACGATGACCGCAGCTAGGAGAGGTGAAGGATACCGACCTTCTTCTCCGCGTCATAGGTTCTTTCTGAATGGACCCGTTCAAGCCAGATGATACCTATCTCGTTGCTCATCCAGGCCTTGCCACGCATCAGATGGCCTCCGAAGACCTCGTGTTCAGCATTCGCCACGGTCGCATGGATGTGAACTCGTGGCTCACCCTTGCTGGCAATCGAACCCTGAAGCGCCAGAAGCTCGTGCGGTTCCTTGAAGGCCTTCGTGATGTACTTTCCTCGGTCGAAGTAGCCCAGCTCGAAATCCGAGATCATGCCCAATCCTGCAACGATAAGCATGGTCGACAACTCACTCGCGACCGCCTTGCTGATCGAACCCAGTATGTCCTCGCCATGGTCGAGTCGCAGCACCATGAACTTGTCACTTCTTGCAGTTTCCATCGCTGTTCCTGAGGGAGCATATCATTCGGACAAGTATGTAGGTTTCTCCGGATATTGCGTGCCGCAAAGGACTTCTTCGGGAACCAGATCGGATGCAAAAGACAGGAAATTGCGAAGGT
>CAYOXJ010000115.1:0-4972 GCA_964407905.1 uncultured Thermoplasmata archaeon | reverse complement strand
GGTTCGCGCCGCGCAAGAGCCCCCCGGGTTCCCCTCTCTCGAGGAGCAAGGGTGCGGCGCCCGCCCTTTGGAGGTAGATTGCTGCCGCGATTCCTGCGGGGCCTGCGCCGATGATCGCTGCGCTCACTGCCTCATCCATCTGAGCACCTCCGCAGTCGTGACAGGGATTGCGAAGCCATCGGTCAGGGTCTTCATGCTGGACACGTGAAGGTCCTCCGTCTCAGAGGCAGTGCCATCGATGACGAAGAAAACGTCGAAATCATGCACGAAGGCATCCCTTGCCGTCGTCTCGCAACAGAGATGAGTCATCACGCCTGTGACCAAGACGCTCGATGCGCCATAGCTCCTGAGCGTCCTCTCAAGGTCCGTCCCAGCAAACGCGCTGTACCTGGACTTGCGAATGACCTTCTCCCCGCGACGGGGCATGAGACGAGGAACGATCTCCGATTTCTCATCACCCTCGCGAAGCAGATCTCCCCACCAGCGTGCCATCGCACCAGGCCTTTGGTCCCGCGGGTGAGCGTGCCTGGTGAAGATCACGGGCAGAGAGCGTGCCCTGTACGCGGACAGAAGCCGTTCCACGTTTTCGACAGCGCCCTTCGCCCCAGGAAGGTACGCGTGCGAGTTCTCGTCGAGGAAATACTTCTGCATGTCGATGACAAGGAGCGCAGAGTCCCCTGGCGAGAACCTGTGCTCAGCAACGCGATGGCTGCTCATGTACGGCCGAACGAGCCGCATCCATTCCTGGTTCTTCCGTTCGGCCCTTCCAACCACCAGATCCAACCTCCTGTCGTCCGTTTCCTGGATTGGGAGGCTGGAAACGTTGGAAACAATGCCCCTTCAGGAAGGCCAACACGAGGCGCGTAATTAACACTTTCTTGGGAGTAGCACAAGAGATGCTGCGGACATCAATCCCCGCTCAGTCCGAGGAGCAGATGTTGCGTGGGAGCCGTCGGGCGCCTCTCGATAGCACTGAAGTGTACAATCAAGATATTAATAGTACATCGTGCATCACATCTGTCATGACTCCAAGGGGGAGTTCACTTTGGCTCTGCCGCTGCAGAAGCGTCCTCGCCTCCCAGCCCGATCCCCCATCTGCCCACCAGCGTTTCGATTGAGGAGAACTGCAGGGCGGACCCAGTGTCCGTCTTCATGTCGTTGAGAGAAAGATTCCCAGGAGAATGTTTCCTCTTCGAGTCCGTCGAGGGCCCCCGCAAGGTTGCGCGGTACTCTTTCATCGGCGTCGACCCGATCTCTGTCTTCCGCTCCCGAGGCAGCGTCGTAGATATCGACGGGGAGACGAGAGCGGTGTCGAGTGCCTATGAGGCGCTGAGAAACCACTTCAGGTCCTTCAGGTGCGGTGCATCCGATCTCGTCCCCTTCTCAGGGGGTATAGTTGGGTATGTTGGATATGGCATGGTGCGCTACTTCGATGGCATCCGGGAGCCTCAAGCCGTCGATGGCCAAGCTCCAGACCTGTACTTCGTCCTGCCCAAGCACCTGGTCTGCATCGACCATCTGAACTCCCGCATGTTCCTCGTCTCCCACGGCAGGACGGGCGAGCTGAGGGACGCCCTGGCCAATGTGGAGCCAGCATCCGCGCACGACCTCACGGTCAGCTGCAACGGATCGAACACCTCGAGAGACCAGTACGAGAAGATGGTCCTGGAGGCGAAGGAGAGGATCCTCGATGGCGACATCTTCCAGGTGGTGCTCTCCCGGAGGACGGACTTCCGGGTCCGGGGAGACCCGGTGGCCATGTATTCAGCGCTCAGGGCCCTGAACCCGTCTCCGTACCTGTTCTATCTTGATTTCGACCAGCTGCAGCTCCTCGGCTCCTCGCCCGAGATGCTCGTGCGCCTCGAATGCTCGAAGCTGACCACAAGGCCGCTCGCGGGAACGAGGCCCAGGTCCGCAGACCCTGAGGAGGATGAGAAGCTCAAGGTCGACATGCTTCTGGATGAAAAGGAACGGGCTGAGCACCTGATGCTCGTTGACCTGCACAGGAACGACATGGGCCGCGTGTCCAAGTTCGGCACGGTCAAGGTCACCGAGCTCATGTCCGTCGAGAAGTTCTCCCACGTCCAGCACATCGTGAGCAACATCGAGAGCGAGCTCAGGTCCGACTGCGACGGCTTCGATGCGCTCAGGTCCTGCTTCCCTGCCGGCACCGTCACTGGCGCGCCTAAGATCAGGGCGATGGAGATAATAGGGGAGCTGGAGCGTTCTCCGCGCGGACCGTACGGAGGCGCGGTGGGCTACTTCGATTTCACAGGCAACATGGACTTCGCGATAACCATCAGATCGATCGTCGTCTCCGGGAACCGCGCGAGCCTTCAGGCGGGCGCTGGCATCGTCGCCGACTCGGTCCCCGAGCGGGAGTTCGCGGAGACCGAGCACAAGATGGGCGCGATGCTCCAGGCGATCTCTTCAATAGGCGGGGGCAGGTCGTGATGGCTCGCATTCTCCTCATTGACAACTATGACTCGTTCGTCTACAACATCGCGCAATATCTGGGTGAGCTTGGAGCCGGAGTCATCGTTGAGAGAAACGACTCGCCCAAGCTCGATGAGCACATCGGCCGGGTCGATGGTTACGTCGTCTCTCCGGGTCCAGGCCATCCGAGAGACTCGAAGCGGAGCCTCGACGTGATCTCGAACGACGGCTTCGGAAGACCAGTGCTTGGGGTGTGTCTCGGCCATCAGGCGATCGCGCTCGTTCACGGCGGGACTATCACGAGGGCCTCTCAGGTCGTGCACGGAAAGGTCAGCAGGATATCGCACTCCCATGATCCGTTGTTCGACGGAATCCCCAATCCGTTCTTGGCCACGCGCTACCACTCGCTCATAGTGAGCAGAGAGCGCTTTCCGAGCGATCTCAACGTGCTCGCTCAGACGGATGCGGAGGAGATCATGGCGTTGAAGGTCAAGCGCAAGGATGTCTACGGCGTCCAGTTCCATCCGGAATCTGTCCTCACCTCCTGTGGCAAGAAGATCCTGTCCAACTTCCTGGGGATGTGCGAACGATGATTCGGGAAGCGATCCAGCAGGTCGTGGAAAGAGAGAATCTCTCGGCAGAGGTCGCGCAGAAGGTCATGGCCGAGATGATGGAGGGAAAAGCTACTCCAAGCCAGATTGCCTCGTTCATCACCGCCATGCGCATGAAGGGCGAGACCGAGGACGAGCTTCGCGGCTTCGTCATGGCGATGCGCAATGGTGCGACAAAGGTCTCTGCTCCCGAGGGGGCTGTCGATCTCTGCGGGACCGGCGGCGATGGCTCGAACTCGTTCAACATCAGCACCACAGCCGCATTCGTCGTTGCGGCCGCCGGAGTTCCCGTGGCCAAGCATGGTAACAGGTCCGTCTCGAGCAGGTGCGGCTCAGCCGATGTGTTGGCAGCCTTGGGAATACCAGTGGACCTAGGGCAGGGCCAGGTCGAAGAGTGCTTGTCCGGCTCTGGCATTGGATTCATGTTCGCTCCGGTCTTCCACGAATCCATGAAGAATGTCCTCGCTCCGAGGAGGGAAATCGGCCTGCGGACTTTCTTCAACATCCTGGGGCCGATGACCAATCCTGCAAATGTGAGGCGTCAGCTGATAGGCATTTTTGACCCGCGGATCGCGCGGAAGATGGCAGGGGTTCTGCGCGAACTGGGGACCGAGAGAGCGATGATAGTCAACGGCGACGGCATGGACGAGATCACGACGCTCGGCAAGACACACATTGTGGAGCTGGGCGACGGTGGTCTGCGGGAGTACGACATCTCCCCAGACATGTTCGGACTAGACCTCGCTGAGCCCGGAGATATCAAAGGAGGCGACGCCGCAGAGAATGCCAGGATAATGCTCTCCGTTCTGAAGGGGGAGAGATCTCGTCGGTCTGATATCGTGGCGCTGAACGCTGCAGCGGCCATCTATGTTGCGGGAAGGGCAACGAGCATCCACGAAAGCCTCGAAATCGCCCGCGACATTTTGAAGAACGGAAGCGGCATGATAAAGCTGAGGGAGTTCTCCTCGGTAGCTCGAGCGACGGAGGCCGCTCGTCAGAGAACTGAGGACATATCCAAGCTGCGTTCTCGCAGGATTCTCCCAGAAGTGCTGACTGAGCGTTCAGATGAGATCGTACAGACCCTTCTCCGCGAGGTTCTCGCCAGGGAGTGCGGCGCTGCGTCCGTTGCGGTGCTCGACAAGGACCTCCTCGACAGCCCGAGCATTCTCTCGGTGATTGTGCTGGGAAGGATGCTCTCGCTCACACAGGATAGCGTGAAGCAGGCTGTGCCTACCACCAGGGCGAGCACATCGCTCTCCAAGGCGATCATGTCGAGCGACACCCTGTCTGTGATCGCCGAGTACAAGCCCTCTTCTCCGAGTTCTCCTCCGTTGCAGATTCCTCCAGATCCTGAGCGAGCAGCTCACGCCTACTCGGTACCCGGAATAGCTGGCATCTCTGTCCTCGTGGAGCCCAACTACTTCTCTGGAAGCCCAGAGCTGTTCTCGTTCTTCCGGTTCAGGATCACGGCACCGATGTTGTTCAAGGACTTCGTGGTCAGCGAAACCCAGATCGAGCTAGCTTCGTCGTTGGGGGCGGATGCGGTCCTGCTGATTGCGAAAGCGCTCAACGCGAAGTCGTTGGACGTGTTCATCCGTCATTCCTTGGCAAGGGGCCTCGAGCCTCTGGTCGAGCTGCACGACGAACAAGATCTCGCGAAGCTGTCCGCGTGCAAGGACTTCAAATCCGTCAAGCTGGTCGGAATCAACAGCAGGGACCTCAGGTCTTTCGAGACAGACTTTACAAAAGTACAGGGGCTGAAGTCCCTCCTTCCGCCCGGAAGGATCGTAATTGCCGAGAGCGGCGTCCGATCTTCGGAGGACCTCGTTTCGCTCGAAGGTTTCGATGCCGTCCTCATAGGCAATCTGTTCATGCGAGCTGAGGGCATCGAAGCAGAGGTGGCTCGTATGGTCTCCGCCTGCAGG
>CAYOXJ010000114.1:0-5092 GCA_964407905.1 uncultured Thermoplasmata archaeon | reverse complement strand
CCGATTCACCAACTCGGGCCTCGAGGCAACGCTTCACGCTCTGAGAACTGCGAAAGGATTCAAGGGCAAGACCAGGATCGCAAAGTTCGAAGGCGCCTACCACGGTGGCTATGATGAAGTGCTCGTGAGCCTGAGCCCAGCGATCGAAGCTGCTGGGCCGGAATCCTCGCCCAATCCAGTTCCTGGGTCCCTGGGAACCTCGCAGTCCACGGTGCAGAACGTGGATGTACTGCCCTACAACGATGTCGAGAGCACCGTTCGCATTCTCAGGGCGCACAAAAACGATCTCGCTGCCGTGATCATGGAACCGGTTCAAAGAGGTTTCATCGTTCCAGACTTGGAGTTCCTCAGAATCGTACGGGAGACGACTCAGGAACTCGGCATCGTGCTCATTTTCGACGAGGTGATGTCTGGCTTCAGGATGGACGGGCTCGGCGGGGCCGCCACGACCTATGGGATCAACCCAGACATGATATGTCTGGGGAAGATCATCGGCGGGGGTTTCCCCTGCGGGGCGTTCATGGGCAAGAAGGAGATCATGGATGCCATCAACCCTGTCACTCGCCCCAAGGACAGGAGGGTGTTCCACGGCGGCACTTTCAATGGCCATCCGACAGTCCTCGCGGCTGGGATGGCGACCCTGGATGTGTTAGAAAGCCCAAAGACCTATCCGGCCCTGAACAGAATATCTGACAAGCTCAGGAACGGATTCAACGATCTGTTTGCGAGGATGGGCGTTGGGGCCAAGGCGATTGGCCCGTATTCCACGTTCAACATAGTCTTCACGAAGGGGAAGATATCAGACTACAGAGATGCTGCCACATGCGACGCAAAGATGAGACAGATGCTCGATTTCGGCATGCTGGCGCGGGGCATTCATTTCCACCCGAACAAGCCCTTCTACACCTGTACGGAGCACTCGGAAAGAGATGTTGACACAACCCTCAAGATGGCGGAGGAAGTCCTCAAGAAGATGAGGGTGTGAGACACCCAGCTCAGACCTCGACGACGAGCTTCCCCTGGTAGACGGGAAGTGCGGGCCCCGTCATGAAGGCTCTTCTGTGAGCGTTCATCTCAATCCTCAGGGCGCCGCCCCTTGTCCTCACATCTACGATGCCTGGTTTCACCAGCTTCAGCAACAGAGATACCCCGGCACACGCAGTTGCACCAGTTCCACACGCTGCTGTCTCGTCGAATACTCCCCGCTCGTAGGTCCTGACGGATATATCATGCGGTCCCGTGACTTGCACGAAATTCACATTGACGTTCCTCGGAAAGCGTCTGAGATCTCTGTTCACCTCCTCTCCGATCCCGACAACGTCGACCAAGTCGATGCTCTCAACAACGACGACTATGTGCGGTTCCCCAGTATTGACGAACGACGCCCTCACTTTCTCTCCCGAGAGCTCGAGGGGGAAGTCGATCATCGATTTCTTAGGCGACCCCTTGTCAGCCAAGTAGTCGGCGAGATCCTCTCTGAGTGTTCTAACGAATCCCATGTCGGCTCTGTACTCATCTCCAACACGCGTCACGTGCTTGATTCCATCGCGTGTGAGCACATCCACCTCAGCCTTGCCGGACTTCTTCATCAGGAATGCCCCGACGCACCTCAGTCCGTTGCCGCACATATCCGCCTCGTTCCCTGCGGGCTCGAATAAGCGCATTGAGCCATCGACGCCCTTGGCGCTCTCGACAAACAATATCCCGTCAGCACCGATCCAGAAATGCCTATCGCATAGGAAGGTGGCCATCTTGCTTCTGTGCTCGTCAGGAATCCTCGGACCGGCCATTTCATCCTTCAGTATGAAATCGTTCCCGCAGCCCTGAAACTTGATGAAATCGAAGCTGTACTTCATCGCGACATACCGGATGACAACAGGGAATATAATCGTGATGCAGGGAGCGAGCTGCCAGAAAACGATTAAATAAGCAGTTCAAGATTCCCGGGCACTCTGCTGTACATCGAGCTGGTCGAGGGAGCATTCATTGCACGACATACTTGTCAAGGGCGGACTCGTTGTTGACGGCACGGGAAATCCCGCAAAACCATTGGATCTGACAATCGACGGCACGAAGATAGCCGGGCTCCACAAGCCTTCGGAATCAAGGGGAAGCCTCGCAATCGATGCAAAAGGTATGATTGTGTGTCCCGGGTTCATCGATATTCATTCTCATTCCGAAATCAGCCTGTTATCGAACCCTTTGGCGGAGAGCAAGATAAGGCAAGGGGTCACCACTGAGCTGCTGGGCAACTGCGGAACTTCCCCCGCTCCCGCAATCGGCAATGCAAGAGAGGAGCTTGCTCATTCGGCAGAGATCAGGGACGTCCATATCGATTGGACCACTCTGGACGAATACTTCCTCAGGCTTCAGAATGTGCGGCCCTCGGTCAACGCGGGTTCATTGGTCGGCGCAGACACGCTCAGGCGCAGTGTCATCGGGGCGTCGAATGTTGCTGCCACCGCCGACCTGCTGGAAGGCATGAAACGGCTCTTGGCCGATTCGATGTTAGACGGGGCGTTCGGGTTGTCTTCTGGCCTGATATACGCCCCTGGGTGCTTTGCATCGACCGAGGAGCTGATTGCTCTCGCATCGACTGCGGCATCCCTTGACGGGATCTACACGAGCCATATCCGCGGTGAGGGCAGGACGCTTGAGAAAGCCGTTGCAGAGGCAATCAGGATCGGCAGGGAGGCCCATATAAGGGTCGAGATCTCTCATCACAAGGCATGCTCACCTGCCAATTGGGGAAAGGTCAACGAGACCATCAAAATGATAGAGAATGCTCGAGCAGAGGGCGTAGATGTCTCTTTCGACGTCTACCCGTACACTGCATCGCACACGAGCTTGGACTCGCTACTGCCGCCGTGGGCAAGGGACGGCGGAAGAGAGGCGATAAGAAGCCGCCTCGGCGACCCTGTGCTGCGCGCGCGCATAGCGAAAGAAATGCAGACGCCGGCAAGTGACTGGGAGGACACGGCGGCTGACATCGGCTGGGAGAAGATCGTTGCGGTTGGTTTCAGAAACAAGGCCAACAGACGATTCGAGAACAAGTCCGTCAAAGAAATCGCTGACGCCCTTGGCAAGCTGCCCGAGGAGGCGGCCATGGACCTCATGCTCGACGAGGACTTCCACGTCTGCGGGATATTCCACGAAATCCTGGAGGACGACGTCATGACTGTCATAAAGCATCCCCTGGCTGCGATAGTCTCTGATGCGGAGGCAGAGGCTCCATACGATCAGACAGGCAAGTCCGCCACACACCCAAGGGCCTATGGCACCTTTCCTCGCGTGCTGAAAAGATACGTCTTTGAGAAGGGTCTCTTCTCACTCGAAGAGGCGATAAGGAAGATGACCTCATGGCCAGCTCAGAGAATCGGGCTCGAGGACAGAGGCGTTCTGGCGAAGGGCATGGCTGCAGACGTCGTCGTTTTCGACCCTAAGACCGTCCGCGACCACGCCACCTTCGAGGACTCGCATCGGTATCCCGAAGGCATCGTGCACGTCATAGTCAACGGGACCATGACTATCGAGAATGGCGAACACACAAGAGAGCGCGCGGGCTTGGTGCTCAAGCATAGGCCAAGGATAGCGTAAGTGGCTCAGCCGGTTCCGCACAGCTCGAGCGCGACCTTGGAGTACACGTGAGTGCACCTCAACAGGTCGTCCGTGAGGACGTACTCGACCCTTGCATGAGCACCCGAACCCCCTGGCCCGAACACGACCGCCGGAGCTTTCCCGAAATGTGTAAGCAACGCTGCGTCTGTCCAACCCCAGAAGCTTGTGATCTTCGCTGGTTTTCCCACGACGCTTCTCACTGCGCGTTCCAAGGACCTGACTATCGGGCTGCCCGACGGGACGACATTCGGCACATGCGTCATTGTCTTCATGTTGGACGGGTCCCGCTTCAACTCGGCCTTGAAGCCGGGCTCCTCCTTCTTGAGCTTGTCCAATATCGCATACATCTCACCGAAGACCTGCTGCAGCTTCTCCTCCGGGATCCATCTGCGATCGATTCTGATCACGCAGTGATCAGGCACAGAACTCGGCTGTTGCCCGCCCTGGATGACCCCGATGTTGAGGGTTGGCGGGAGCGTGTGTCTGCTCTTCCTCCCCTGCAGTTTGGGCACGAGGTCATCTTCGACCGCTCGGATGAACTTCGCTGCCATCGAGATTGCGTTGACCCCTCTTTCCGCCTGGCCTCCGTGTGCCGCCTTGCCATAGAAGTGCACGTTCAGCCATTCGAGGCCTCGATGTGATGGTTGAATCTCTAGGCCCGTCGGCTCGCCGACAATGGCGAAGTCGGCCTTCGGGCCCCTCAGCACGATGTCCTCCGTTCCCTCGCTCTGCAGCTCCTCACCAACGACTGCGGCCAGAACAAGATCCCCCCCAAGCTTGATCCTCGCGCGCTCGATTGCGACAAGTGCCATTGCCATTGATCCAAGACCGCCCTTCATGTCCAGCGATCCTCTGCCATAGAGCCTTCCCCTCTCCACCTTGGGGGCGAACGGTGCGATGTCCATCTCGTAGGCCGGAATGGTGTCGGTGTGCCCGTTCATCATCAAGCTCTTCCTATCGCTTTGACCCTTCACTATGGCGATGACGTTCGGCCGATTCTTCTCCACAGCCCTGAGCCTGGATTCAACGCCTTCCGATACCAGGAACTCGTTGAGGAACTCGGCGACCTCCTTCTCCCTCGTCGGCACTTCGTGATGGCTCGGTATCCTGACGAGATCCTTCACAAGTCCCTCGATCTCCGCCTTCTTGACCTTTCGCCTGACCTTGTCGAACTGATCGGCCTGCTTTCGAGGCATCAGGACATCTTCCTGCACATGTTGGATAGCTACAGAGGCTGATGGGGATTGGCCACGAAAAATGTATCTGACCCCGAAGGGGGCTCATCTCAGGCGACCATGGGCCTTGAGTATCGCCAGGGTTCTGTCTATGGGCAGGGCATATGAGATGTTGCCGTCCCTGCCCTCGACGGTCTCCGCTTGGAAGAGTGAGTTCACGATCGATTCCGCGACGGAATCAATCGTAGCCCGGAAGACCACATCGAGATCCCTGTCCTGCATCAGATTGAATGTCACGA
>CAYOXJ010000113.1:0-5111 GCA_964407905.1 uncultured Thermoplasmata archaeon | reverse complement strand
ATACCTTCCGTTCACGAGCAGCGACACGAAAGCCTGCTTCGGCGAGCCATCGGGCCCGTAGACAGTCCCGCTGAAGGTCGTGTTATCCAAGCGCATCGTCAGGCTCACGTCAGCGATGACATCAGATGCGGCAATTACAACGCTCTTATGGTCCGAGTACTCCACGTACAGCGTCTGGCTGCCCTGGATGCTCGAGTCCTCGAGCAGGTACGAGACTTCGTATGACCCTGAGATCAGATCGAGGCCGTACACGCCCTGAGTGCTCGAGTGCGCCCGGACAACATCGCCCGCGGACGACAGAGCGATGATCGTCACGATCTTAGTAGCGCTCGACGAGCCGATCTTTATCTCGCCTGAAAGCCGATATGCGCGCATTAGCTGAACGTCGTACTGCCTCGATAGCGCAGTGACTTCCACCACGCTCATGTTCGCGTAGTGCAGAGTGCCCGCAGTGCCGGTGACGTAGAGATTGTAAGTGCCTGGCAGAACATACAGAGAGTAGGCATACGCTGAGAGAGCGACGGTCCGCTCCTCCGGGCCGGACAGCTCGAGAACGAGGTCCGAGAACGCGCCAAGGATTGTCCCGAACATCTCTACCTTCTTCTCTGTCTTGATGTCGTACGTGTAGCTGCTAGCAGACGGCAGGAATGTCTGCGCCGCCTCGTACATGTACTTCTCCCCGCCCATCGGATTCGTGCTCTGGTTCACGACAATCTTGTAGCTCGATGGTGGCAATAGCACTGAGTAATATCCGCCAGCACCCGTCTGAGCATAGACGGGCTCCAGCTCGACCGAGTCAGGCATGAAGGCGACCTGGACGTCCCTGATCCCAATGCCGTTGAACTCGACCTTCCCTGTCACGAGCACATCGTCCGGAATCGCAACGAAGCCGATCCCTGTGCTATCCTCCGTGAAAGTGGCCTTGGGAGACCATTGTGAGTACCCCAGATCTCCGATTCCGAGCGTCACCTCCTCGCCCTTCGGGAACACCGCGCTGAAACTCCCGTTGGCAGCAGCCATGAATGTGAAAGTCCTGCCGTTCGCGTCGGTGAACTTCATCTGGGCTAGCCTGCCGAGATCTTCTTCCGACAACGCGCCCTGCACATCCTTCTCGGTCCACACAGTGCCGCTCACCTTGACCGCACTCACCATCTTGACCAACAGGTCCGCGTTCCCGTCCAGGACTGTCGTGATGCCTGAGTAGATGCCCTTTCCTGCAACGTTGTCGCTCGCGACCTCGTATGAGCCCTCGGGCAGGACCAGATTGAACTGCCCTCCATCGTCCGTCCTCGCAGAGACCCGGACGCTGCCCACAGACTCGAAGGTGACATACTCGTTGGCCTGGGTGAAACCCTTCGGATTCCTCAGTGTGCCCCGGACCTCCACCGCCGGCTGCAAGGCCAAGGAACCTGAAACCTCGCCGGTCGATTCAATCTCAAGAGTTGTCGCACCGGCGTATTGGGTGGTGCCATCGAAGTAGGTGGCGTAAAGAGTCCAGGTCCCCACAGGAACCTCGAGCCACACCTTGCCAAACTGATCTGCCAAGCTCGTGAACGACGTCGATGGATCGTACACGTTCGAAATCATGAACGATGCGAAAGGAACTGCAGCACCATCCTTGACAATCGCGTATCTCACGGTCGAGCCAGGGTAGATGGTGACGTTCTTCCGGACATCGTCCCCGAGCTGGATGCTCAGCTGGTAGTTGAATATGGTAGTTCCAGGCTCGTTCGAGGAGAGAACGTACTTGCTCCCCAGCAATCTGTCGAAGGAGAAGTTGCCATCGCTCGTGGTGAACGTGGACAGCGGATAGTTTGCCTGCATGTCGAAAAGCACCAGTTCGACGTTGGCGGCCGAAGTCCCGTTGGGCCATGCGAGGTTGCCCTTCAGGCTGGCGGGCGAGAGCGGGAGCTCCTGCGCCGATTTCGCTCCCGCAGTGACATTGAGCAGGTCGAACATCGTGATGTTGGCTCCGGCCACCTTCGCAACAATTGAGTACTGTCCGGGTGGCAGCAGCGTGTCAACCGTGCCGTCCGAGGCGTTGAGGACGAACATCTGGCCGCTGTTTATCTCGCTTGCGTACACGATAGTGTTCGGGATGAGCTCGTCCGTGCCCGCAGTGTAGTTATCGTCATCATTGACATCCCAGAAGATGTCAGCAGTGAACTGTGTGCCCCTCATGACGAAGTCTTTGGTGATGATGTAATCGAGGATGCCGTCACCATCAGTGTCATAGGGCATCCTCATCGCCTGGTCATCCGTGACATTGAACTGAATACGCGTGATCGTGTTGCTGCCCTGGAGGGCCGGGCTGCTGCCGAGGGAACCTGTAGAGAACACGAGCGTCACATTTCCGAACGGGGCAAGAAGGGAGTAATGTCCCTCGTCGTCTGTGAACGTCATCTGGTGAGGAATCCCGTACTCATCGGTGACCGTCACGCGCACTCCAGACACAGGATAGCCCTGCTCCGTGGTGAGCGTGCCATTGACAAAGGCGCCCTCGTAGTACTCGAGGAAGACTGCGCCCTGGCCGTAGTATGACTGTGGGGAGTCGTCCACGTAGCCTTGGATCTCGCCATCATCGATCTTGTTCGCGAGGACGTTTGCCTCGTCGAGGCTTATCGCCCTCCATTCGTTCCTATGATACGCGAGCTCTTCCAGCGGGTATGGGTTGAAGTACGCTGTCCTGTAGACCATCCGGAAGTGGGTCATGTTCCAGCCGGGCATGGGCAGATAATTCTGGACCGAGCCTGACAGGCCAGGCACGCCATTGTCCTCGAGGCCTATGTCGGAGCCACTGTACCCCGACATCGCGCGGTAGAGCATGCTGTCGTAGAACATGTCCTTGTAATCGATGCTGTAGTCGATTATGGTCATGTCGGGTGTGACGTCCTCGAAAGAGTGCTCGATGCCGTTCTCGTCCACCGCCTTGATCTCATAGAAATCGATGGGTGTGGATCCGCGCGCTACGCGCCTGTCCGAGAGCTTTGCGGGCGCGTAGAAGATGCCCGTGTCTGTTCCGGACCTCGGGAACATCCTCGAATCCACGTTGAAGTATCTGATCTCCCATCCGGTTATATCGCAAAGGTCGCTGTAGAACGACACGAGCTTGTCCAAACCGAGCTTGACGAGCTCGACCCTTGCGGCCACGATCCGCGCATTGGCCTCGCTCAGGTCAGAGGCCATCGGCCCGTAGACCTCAGGGTCAGAGAGCACTTCGTCCACCAGGGGCTGGCCAGGGCCCATAACGATATCGTGCATGCGCTCCGACGAGATGCCATACTGCTCCATCAGCGCGGTGACATCCTCATCGGTCGCGCCTCCCTCCTGGAGTATGCCTACCTGTATGAGCCTGTATGCGAAGAGCGCGAGGGCCTCGGTCTCGTTCTGGGCCATCAGGATGTTACCTGTGAGCTGATACCCGTTTTGGAAGTTGTCCGCGACGGTCGGGTGATCACCTGCCTGCACGGCCTCGAAACCGTAGTCCCACCATGACACATAGGCTGGCCGGTCTGCGGGCGCGATATCCAAATCGCGCTGAGAGAACCACTGCCATGCAGCAGGGAAGTAATAGCTCGGGAGGGGTATCGAGTATCCGAAAGCACCAAGGTACCAGTTAGATCCGTTGTTCTTATCGTAGCCACCTGGCCTCATGAAGCTCGGGATGCTGAAGTAGATCTGCTTGTCGTACTCGGACTTCGTCTCGGACGGTATGCCTGCGTCGACAGCGTACCAGACGTTCGGCAGCACGACCATGAACGCCAGGAACAGGGTGCCGACCACGTGCCGGATCTTGACGCTCTTCTTGAACACCTGCCAATAGGACCCGCTCGCGCCGGCCAAGGATTTTCTGACGCTCCCGAAGTCAAGCCTGTCCACTATGATGACAAGTATCCATGCAGCGGCAATTGCAAACGCAGGTGCAGCGTTGAACATGAACCTGCCAGCGGAAATCGCCATGAATATGGCGGCGGCGAGCCAGACCACGATGAATATGATGTCGGCCGTGGCGCGTCTGGGCAGCTTGATGATTGCCCAGATGAGGCCGATGAGAGATAGGAAGAAGGTGACCATTCCGAAGGACATCGCGAGCTCGCTGAACCTCGGCGCCCGTGCCTCTGCAATTGTGGAGTACAGTTTGCTCTTCACGAAGTACCCCTGACCGCTCAGAATTGCGTCTCCGAGCTCTGGCGAGACGATCGATATCCCAAGAACGCCGACAACAAGCAAGGCAGCGATGGCGGGGAAGGTCAAAGTCCATGGATAGTCCCGGGACACCACGAACAGCATCCCAAAGACGAGCGACGCAAGGAACAGATACACGGGCACATCGAACCGGACTGGTATCAGGTTCTGTTCATAGTAGACGGGGAATGACAATAGGTAGCCGAACCCGAGAGAAAGGGCGACGATGATCGTGACGCCCAGAGAGTCGATGTTCTTGAACTTGTTAACAAGCACCTGGATGATGTAATAGGCCAGCACGAGTACGGCGGCATATCCGAATCCGACCCATGCCATGATGACGGACCCAAATGCGACCCCTGCCATCAGGGAGTAGAGCAGCGCGGTCCTGCTATTCCTCGCGTACTCGCCAAGGCCTTTCCTGATGCTCGCCCAGCTCTTCCAGCTCTCGACCCATTTCCTGTGCTCCTGAGCCTTCACGGCCTTGAGCACGAAGTAGAAGGTCAGGACGATAAAGAATAGGATGAAGCTGTCGTGGTCTGCCTCCGACAGCACGCTCCGCTGGACATGGCTCGGCATGAGAGCTACGAGGAATGCGGCAACGAGTCCTGCGCGCCTCCCGAAGGTCTCCTTGCCGAGGAAGTACGTCGGAATGATTGTCAGGGCGCCCCAGAACGCAGTGGACCACAGCAGCGTCGTGCCGATCGAATCATCCATCGACGCGTACAGGTCCTCTGTCAGGACCGCCGGGACAACTATGGACATGCTGAATAACGGCGGACGTGGGTTCCTGATGCCTTCTGGATAGTTGATCATCGGGTCCCAGTAAAGCTGCTTGCCGGTATCGGAGGAGTACTTGATGATCCTCTCCCAGTAGTACGAGTCCGATCCGCCAGAGACCCAGTACCCGCCATCGGTAGCAGTCT
>CAYOXJ010000112.1:0-5154 GCA_964407905.1 uncultured Thermoplasmata archaeon | reverse complement strand
CGGCGCGAACCTGGTGGAGAACTATCCTGGTTGCCCCGGGGGAGTGAAGGGGGCCGAGCTCGTTGAACGCTTTGCAGATCAGCTGAAGGCCTTGGGCGTGAAAGTAACGAGGGCGAATGTCGAGCGCGTCAGCGCAGTCCGCGGCGGATTTCGAATCAAGACAGACGTGGGGGATTTCTTTTGTCGGACTGTCATCATCGCAACAGGGACCCGGCCGAAGAAGGTTGAGCTTCGGGGATGCGGCAGACTCGACGGCAAGAAGGTCTTCTACGAGATCACGGAGATTCCGCCCGAACTCAGCAGGGACAAGAGCGTCATAGTCGTTGGTGGCGGGGACGCAGCGTTCGACTACGCGCTCAACCTCCGCCGCAATGAGAACAGGGTGACGATCGTCTCCAGGTCGGAGCCACACTGTCTTCCCCTCCTGCGTTCGAGAGCAGAATCTAGTGGGATCAAGGTCTTCACAGGCTGCGTTCCGGAACTCGTTCAGGAGAAGCCCGGAGGCGTGCTGCTGCGATGCAGGAGCGAGAGCGGGCGGGCAGAATTCCGGGGCGATCTCATGCTCAACGCCTGTGGGAGAGCTCCAGACCTCGGAATACTGAGCCCTGCTCTTCGCAGAAAGGCGCGCGTGGGAAAAGGGATTCCGGAGACAGGCGTCCCGGGCATGTACATCGTTGGAGACGCTGCACGGGGCAGACATCGACAGACGGGAATTGCGGTTGGAGATGGCATTCGCGCGGCGATGCTGGTCGATGAGGTCTTGAGGGGATCGGAGGGGAGAGATTGAATGTGATCGCCGAGTACGGCAACGATGACTTGGCGAAGGTCTACGTCGCGAGGATGCGGGAGCCGTGCGGAGAGAAGGCTGGCCCTGATGGGTACCTGGTTGAGTTCGTCGAGTCGGTTCAGCCCCCAATCCCGAGGGAGAAGAAATGGGTCCTGATCGTGTCGTCCATGTTCGGCTGTCCGATAAAGTGCAGAATGTGCGATGCAGGGGGAGATTTCTGGGGAAGGCTCACCGCTGACGAAATCCTGGCGCAGGTCCACTACATGGTGCATCGCAGGTTCCCTGACCGGAGGGTCAATGTTGGGAGACTGAAGATCCAGTTTGCCAGGATGGGAGAGCCATCGCTGAACCCCGCAGTCCTCGAGGCGATGAGAAGTCTTCCTGAGACGTACGACCTCGCAGGGCTGAATGTGTCGCTCTCGACAATCGCCCCAAAGAGCGCCTCAGCGAAGGAGTTCTTCGAGAAGCTCATCGCGGTCAAGGATCAATACTACGCTGGCGGGAGGTTCCAGCTCCAGTTCTCTATCCACACCACCGATGAATTAGGCCGCGATGACCTGATTCCTGTGAGGAAGTGGTCGTTCGAGGAGATCGCGGCATATGGCGGACGCTTTTCGAGTCCTGAAAACGGCGATAGGAAGGTGACGCTGAACTTCGCACCCATGAAAGGATATGCCATAGATGCTGCTGTGATGCGGAAGCACTTCGATCCAGACAGGTTCCTGATAAAGCTCACACCGCTGAACCCGACGGTGCGCTCGAGCGAGGAATCTCTCGCCTCTGCAATCGACCCCTACGACAGGGGCACCTCCGATGAATTGGTTGATGCTTTCGAGAAGGAGGGCTATCAGGTGGTCTTGAGCATCGGAGAGCTCGAGGAGAACAGAATTGGCAGCAACTGCGGACAATTCATCCAGCGGGCCTTGCGATCACATGGCAGGCCGCGCAGGAGCTATGAGCTCGAGCAGTATCTCATCAGTTCGAATGCCAAATGATGGTTTGTGCCGGACCTCGGCACTTCACTTCCCGATCTCCAAGGCCAAGTTGGAAGGGCTCGAACAGGCAATACTTAGCCAACTGCGACCTTCTTCTCTCCTTCCCAGAGACCGTGTATGTTGCACAGCGAGACAGCGTACAGCGTGCCCGGCTTCTTGGTCTTCATCCAGGCCGTCATCGCGTGGTGCGTGTAGATTGAGCTTGTGTCCGGCCCTTCCGTGGACTCACCATGGGCGGTGAACTCACACCTCGCGACCTGATAGCTGAACTTCTCACCGTCTGGGTGGAAGTAGAGCGCCACCCATCTGATGTGGTGGGCGGTCGTATTCGGATGGGCGATCTCCTTGCCCAGGCTGACCTTGACCTCGAACATCTCGTCGGCCTTTACCTTGTCAGGGCACTCGATCGCCGGGACGTGCTTCTCCTTCTTCCAGTCTGCCTTTCCCAAATGCTCCTCTATGGGCATTGTTCAAACCTCCTTTCCTGATGCGCTCAGATAGGCAGTCTCGTATCGTGGGATTGATTAGATAACCTTTCCACCTTCTCGGTTCGTGGGCTGCGCGATTTGCAGCACCCCAAAGAAGACTTGCCAGTGCGTCTGCTGACAGAGGAAAGGCATTAACTAGAGGCATGGGCAATTCCCGGGCAGGAGCAAGTATGTCCTCGGCTGGGCAGACAGAATCCCGTTCAGAGGCTGAGAGGGTCAGCGCGAAAGGCATTGTCTCCACATACCCGCCAATCAAGCGATCGAACCCTCTTGTTGTCCTGTTGGCCCTAATCGTGGTCCTGACACTCGCTTCCACCGCAGTTCTGTTCATCTTCTCCGCTCATGAGAAAAGCTCGCCGAAAGACCCCTTCTTAGAATTCATCGAAGGGGGTAACGAGAAGGACGGTGGGAAGATGCTCAACAACACAATCATGAGGTTCTCCTCTGTCTACGAGCAGATTCTTTCGGACATGCTGAACGATCCCATGGAGGACAGCCCCACGGTGAAGATCAACTCCCTGTATGTGCTCGACAACGATGCACTGACACAGGCGCAAAAGGACAACGCATCCAGGTTCCTCTCTGATATCGAAAGCGGCTGGGGAATCGATGTCGAGGATTATCGCTATCTCTCCTACAATATCACTGAGACATACCATACCACGATTGGAGACCGAGTGGAGTACAGTGAGGACTTCATTCTGGTCTTCAAGATAGAATCGGAATGGTACCTCGTGCTCCCATTGGGTGTTTGAAAGGAGTTAGTGGGAAGAACAGCGGGCTGAATTCTTCGGTTCTCGGAAATTCAGCTCCTGGTAGCGCAGTACTCAGTCACTAGACTGTCCATGACGTTGAATACAGTTCTCTTGCGAGACTTGCGTCTGAAGACAATGAACATCGCAGTCATGATGACAAGCGGGACCGCGATTTCATCGAACTCAGGGATGATCTTGTCGAAGATCACCTCCATCGGAGCCGATGTGTTCTGGGTCCATTGCCAGCAGATCTGGAACTCGCCGGAAACAGAATAGATGGAGGTCAAGTACTGCTTTGTGTAGGTCGACTCGGTATTGATAGTCATGTTGGTCCAAGAACCAGAGGACAGCTTCCTCCCCATTACTTGCTTTCCGACGATACTAGTATCCGTCCGGAGAAAGAGGAAGTACAAATCCCTTGTCACGGTCTCGAGAGACACTGATGGGTATACGTCCGCACAGTCTGAAGGGACATAGGGATCCACGTCTTGCTCTGCAGCGAAGTTCGTCGCCCCTGTGTTGTTGTACCTGTACTTGAGACGAGGCGTTGGTACCTTCGTGGGTGTCTCCGTGCAATCGCCGTAGACCACATGCACTATGCCTCTGCTGTCGACAACGACCGAAGGCGGGGCAATTGCCGAAGGGCCATCGGCCGACGCAGTCGCAGATTGGAGGGTCGTCTGAGCAGACCAGCTACCAGTGTTCTTCCTGCTGTACACGCCACCTCCAGCCCCGTATATGGCCCAAGCATCGCTCCCGCTGCCTGCGGGCACGACGACACAGACCACTTGGGGCGATGACGAACCTTGGCCTGTCAAGAGGCTCCCAGTATTCGTCCAGCCTGACAGTGTGTCTGCGGAACCGCTCTTGAATACTGTGACCTGATATCTTCCCTGGACCGTACTCACGTAGTCCGCCGAGGCCACCCATATGTAGCCGTCTGCGTCCCTTGTTATGAACGTGTTCTTGTTGGCCAAGGCATACGTTGACGAGGCAAGGGTCGTCTCGGTATCCCAGTTTATCGTCCGGGGACCTGGATTCACAGTGCCCTTTCTCAGATATATGCTTGTGGACGAAGTCGAGGTGTCCCCGACAGCGTACACGAGGTTGTTGCCTGAGCTGTACCATACAGACACTTCGTTCACGCCCGAAGTCGTGAAAGCATTGGTCTTGCTCGACCAGGTGACTCCGCCATTTGTGCTGTATCTGTAGACGGTGTTCGTGCCATCGAAGTAGAAGCTCCAGAAATTAGAGCTATCATAGAACAGCTTTCGTTGGTAAGACATCGCAGTGGCGGCTGAGGACGAGGTCGAGCTGTCTATGGGCCACATGTTGACGGCAGGAGGAGAGACGAACATCCTAGTCGTGCTCGGATCGTAGCCTGCCATGTCACACGATCCGCTCCAGCTTGTAGTCTCGACGACGAATTCAAACGACGCATTTCCACCTAAGCTTGCGAGGTCGACGCTGATCTCAACCCGCTTGTCGTCGTTTGCTGCGTCAACGGTCGAGACCTCCTCAGCCCAGGTACCTGAAGAGTATCTGAACAATGACTTCTCCGTGACGACCCCGAACAGGCCTTTTACCTCGACCATGCGATCGGCGCCTATCAATTCCTCTTCGTAGACAATTGATTGCCCAGTGGAGGGCGTTGCATCTGTGTCGACGAATATTCTCGTGACATCTTCAGCCGTCTTCCTTGGCAGTATGACGACTCCACCACCGCCACCCGATGGTTTAGAACAGAACTTGGGGATGAAGGAACCGGCGAAGATCTCACCCTCGACGCTGACATAGAAGAATGCGGAGTCAGAGCTGTTCTCCTTTCCCACCTCTTGAATGTCGAGGTTCGGATTCGCCACATGAACTGCATCGGAATCAGAAACGACCCTGCCCGCCCAATCCGCGAAAGCGCCGTCAATCACTATTGAGCTCGGAGGGGATGTAACATAGGCCATCCCCTCAGGACCGATGACCTCGACTTCCTTGAAAGAGGACTGAACAGAGCTCTCGTTCACATTCGCTGTTACTAGCTGCCCCGCTGATGCTAGCGAAGTGTCCACGGTGACAAACACGATTCTCTCCTCACCAGGGGAAAGCGAGAACGAAGGAACCGAAGCCGCAGGAGT
>CAYOXJ010000111.1:0-5166 GCA_964407905.1 uncultured Thermoplasmata archaeon | reverse complement strand
CGACATGGATCTAGAATCGGTCAATTCGAGAATCGACAAGGATATCGAGAAACACGTCGCGGTCACGAGGAAGCTCCTGATGCAGCCGAGTTCCAGCCAGCAGAATCTCGGCATCGAGGAGTGCGCGGACTTTGTTGGCGAGTTGTACAGGAAGGCCGGGTGCGAGAAGGTCGAGGTCGTCAAGACGAGGGGAAACCCGATAGTCTACGGAGAATGTAAGGGCGAGTCACAGAAGACGCTCCTCGTCTACTTCATGTACGACACTATGCCCTTCAACGAGCCTGGTTGGAAATACCCTCCGATGGGCGCGAAGATGGTTCCAATGAGGTTGCCTGCGGGAAGGGTCAGGGCGTTGGTGAACCGAGGCGCGGACAACACAAAAGGTCCCCTGGCAGCATTCCTCAACTCGCTCAAGGCATGCGATGAGACCATGGGAAGGCCCCCAGTCAATCTGATACTAGTTGCCGAAGGGGAGGAAGAGCTTGGCAGCCCAAGCCTTCCAGCCTATGTCAAGAAGGATAAGAAGAGGCTTTCGAGAGCGAGTGCCTGCTACTTCCCGTACTTCTCTCAGGATTCCGGCGGTGCGATGAGGCTGAACCTCGGCGTCAAGGGAGACGTGTACTTCGAGCTCGAGTGCTCGGGGAAGAGCTGGGGCAGGGGTCCTCAGGAGTTCGCAATCCACAGTCTGCACAAGGCCTGGATCGACAGTCCTGTGTGGAGGCTCATAGACGCCCTCGGAACGATGGCCGCCGAGAACGGGAGGAGGATTCTCATTGATGGCTTCTACGACAGGGTTGGATCGCCCAGCGAAGAAGAGGAAGAGGCCATCGCAGCGACAGCGAAGAGCTTCGATACGAGAGCTCTGAAGAAGGAGCTGAGGTTCAAGAGCTTCATGTATCCCGAGGATGACAAGGCAGATCTGATAAGGAGGTTCTCGTACGGCACAACCCTGAACATCGACGGTATCTGGGGAGGCTGGACTGAGAAGGGTTCGAAGACGGTCCTGCCGGACAGGGCGACCTGCAAGATCGACGTACGCCTCGTCCCGAACCAGAGGAAGCAGGATATGTTGCCCCTTGTCAGGAAACATCTGGACACACACGGATACAAGGACGTCAAGGTGAGGGAGGTGGGCTCGGGCTACGACTGGTGCAAGTGCAGTGTGAAAGAACAGGTCGTGCAATCGATGATTCGCTCGATGAGGGCTTTCGTCGGCGAGCCAAGCATATGGCCTACAAGTGGTGGCGCGGTGCCGTTCTATGTCTTCAGCGGGTCCCTCAAGTTGCCTTTCACTATGGGCGGCATCGGCCATGGCGGCCTTGCGCACAGCCCGAACGAGTACATGGTCGTCGAGGGGAACAGGAAGATAGCGGGACTCCCTGAGGTCGAGAAGTTCCTCGTGCATTTCATGAATGAGTTCGCTCACCGCACGTGAAGAGCAGCCTCGTATGCCTCAAGCACGACTCTCGCTGTGCTGTCCCATGAGAACTCCCGGACCCGCTCAGCTCCCGCGCGGCCCATGCGCTCGCGCAGGCCACGGTCTCCTAGCAGCCTGATGATCGAAGCAGCCAGTCCGTGGACGTCACCGGGTGGCACCAGCATCCCCTCGACGCCGTCCCTCACGAGCTCCGGTATTCCTCCCGCTCTGCTGGCAACCACTGGCTTGGCGCAGGCCATCGCCTCCATTAGGGCTAGCCCCCATCCTTCTGTGCGTGACGGCATCACGAGCAGGTCGCAATCAGAGTAGAAGGCCAACAGCGTCTCCTGCGGGACGGACTCATGGAATTCCATGTGCCCCCCGATTCCAAGACGATCGGCCAGGGCCATGAACCAGCTCCACTCGTCAGTGCCTCGAAAACCTGCCTTGCCGACAGCGATAAGCCGGGCGTCAGGGAATCCCTCAACGACCCTCTCCATCGCATGAAGGAGGAATTCCAGGCCCTTTCTGGGCTCCAGCCCTCCGACGAAGAGGACCGTTGGCACGGTGGACTTCTTGGGAGGGAGATTCGAGAAGTCCTCGACATCGAATCCATTGTATGTTATCAATGAATCCAACCCGTAGTCCTTCGATAGCTTGTCCTTCCAATACCTCGACACCACGAAAAGATGATCGGCTTTCTTCACGGCCCTCTTCTCGAACTCGAATAATCGTGGCTCAGTGAAGTCGTCGACATGGTGGACCGTTCGAAATGTGGGCGCAACGATAAGTCCGCGGGCCTTCAGCTCAGCCAGAGCCGTTCCACCGACACAATCCTGAGCATGGTAAATGTCGACATCTCGCGGCAAACGCTCGACGTAGGTGTCTATCATGTCTCTCAGGCGCGTCATGAGGTCCGAGCTCCAATCGTACGCGAAGATCTCGTACGGCACTGAGACCTTCCTAAAATAGCCCTGCAACTGAGTCTTGTCGTCCGAACGAGCAAGTGAATACAGCGTGACCTCTGCTCCCAGCCTCGACAGTCTCTCGGCCAACTTGAGCGCATGGACGACGCCTCCCCGGGGTCTTGTGCTGTATGTCAGCATTGCGACTCGCACGACAGCCATCCGACCACGCGATAGTCCGATGTCTCCATAATCCCTTTGATTGCCCTATCTGCGCGGACGAGGATTTCTGCTGCACATATTTGAACGTGTTCAACGATGACACAGAAGCCAGAACACGGAGGTCTGGAAAGGCCCTCGAGAAGTATCTGGGAAATGTTATTAAGGCCGGGGCATTTATCCTACTAATGTCGCGAGCGGCTCAAGTGTCCGGGCTTCCCTGGCACGTTGTCCAGACAGACGTTGTTTGGTGCTCAGCCGCTCACGAATGCTCGTTGGAACCGACGGTTCGACTGTGGCTTCGGGGTTCGGCAAGAGCAGACGCGCAGCGTCAATATGCTTCAGGCGGGGCGAACCATGCTCAAGGGGACGAACACCGCGGAGAGAAGGAACAACGAGCAAGTGCTATGGTTTGAGGAGGTTGGCCTGAAGGACCTCCCTAGGGTCGGTGGCAAGGTCGCCTCCCTAGGTGAGATGATCAGGCAGCTGACAGGCAAGGGCATCCGAGTCCCCGAGGGTTTCGCAATAACGACAAAGGCGTTCAGGCAGTTCGTCACGCACAACAAGCTGGACGAGGTCATAGCGAAAACCCTCGAAGGTGTCGACTCTGATAACCCGGCGGATGTGGCCGAGCGGGGCGCGAAGGTCAGGAAGGCGTTCTTGGAGGCGGAGTTCCCCGACAACCTGAGGCGGGAGATCGCCTATGGCTACTGGGAGCTCGGGCGCAGGCTGGACATGAGCAACCCCAGCGTCGCGATAAGGTCGAGCGCGACAACGGAGGATCTCTCTGGCGCATCGTTCGCGGGCCAGCACGAGACGATGCTGAATGTTCGCGGCGAGACTTCTGTCATGAAGGCAGTCAAGCAGTGTTTTGCCAGCCTGTTCACGGACAGAGCGATCGCGTACAGAGTGCACAAGGGCTTCGACCAGGTCGGGAACGCCCTTGCGGTCGGAGTCCAGAGAATGGTCAGGAGTGACGTCGCGTGCTCGGGCATCATCTTCACGCTTGACACCGAAAGCGGCTTCGATAACGTTGTCTACATCACCGGCTCCTGGGGTCTCGGTGAGATGATCGTTCAGGGGGCAGTCAATCCGGACCAGTTCTACGTGTTCAAGCCGTCCGTTGGCAAGTTCGAGGACCCGATCATCGAGAAGAAAGTGGGGAACAAGCAGCACAAGCTCGTGTACGCCTCCAAGGGGCCAGGTATGGTCGATGCTGAGGTGACGGAGGCGGACCGGCGCAAGCTTGTGCTCACCGATCCCGAGATTGTGAAGCTTGCCGAATGGGCCTGCACGATCGAGGATCATTACAGGAAACCCATGGACGTCGAGTGGGCGAAGGATGGCATCACAGGTGAGCTGTACATCCTCCAGGCAAGGCCGGAGACGGTCCACGCAATGAAGGCTGAGAATATCCTCGAGACTTATGTGCTCGAAGAGACGAGCGAGATCGTCCTCAGGGGAGAGGCGGTTGGCAGCAAGATAGGCCAGGGCGCGGTCCACGTGCTGGAGAGCGCATACGAGATTTCCGATTTCAAGAAGGGCGAGATCCTGGTTACTGATAAGACAGATCCAGACTGGGAGCCAATCATGAGAATCGCGTCAGCGATTGTCACGGACAGAGGCGGAAGGACCTGCCACGCAGCGATCGTGTCCAGAGAACTCGGGATTCCATGCATCATTGGAACCGGCGCTGGCACGAGGATGCTGAAGACGGGTCAGCTGGTCACCGTTGACTGCTCCCAGGGCGAAGGACGGGTCTACAACGGGATTCTGAAGTTGCGCGTGGACCGAGCCGATCTGAAGGACCTGCCTGAGACGCGCACGAAGATAATGATGAATGTCGGCGTTCCCGAGCACGTCTTCACACAGGGCCAGATCCCGTGCGACGGCGTCGGTCTCGCGAGGCTGGAGTTCATAATCGCCTCTCACATAGGAATCCATCCGCTGGCACTTGTCGAGTTCGACGAGCTCAGGAAGCGCGCCGAGACGGACCAGAAGGTGGCGGCAATAGTGGACAAGATCGAGGAGCGCACTCCCGAGTACACCGACAAGGAGGAGTACTTCGTCCAGAAGCTCGCGTGGGGTGTGAGCAAGATCGCCGCCACGTTCTATCCGAGAGATGTAATCGTCAGGCTCTCCGATTTCAAGACCAACGAGTACGCGAGCCTTCTGGGTGGCGAGCTCTACGAGCCATCGGAGGAGAACCCCATGATAGGCTGGAGGGGTGCGTCCAGATACTATGACGAGAAGTTCCGCGAGGCTTTCAGACTGGAGTGCATGGCATTGAAGCGGGTGCGCGAGAAGAAGGGTCTCACCAATGTCAAGATAATGGTACCGTTCTGCAGAACTCCCGACGAGGGCAGGAAGGTCATCAAGACCATGTCCGACTTCGACGTCCACTTCCAGCCCAGCGTGGGCGAGAAGAAAATAAAGGAGCTGGCCACCCTTCGCTTCGTGGAGGGAGCCGAGGTGGTGATCTTCACCGGCCCCCCTGGCGTGGGGAAGACACACCTGGCCATCGCCCTGGGAGTGGAGGCCATCAGGGGCGGGCTACTCAGTCTACTTCACCACCCTCTCAGAACTGGCGGACCAGGTGCCCAGGGACAGGGCCAACCCCAGGTG
>CAYOXJ010000110.1:0-5175 GCA_964407905.1 uncultured Thermoplasmata archaeon | reverse complement strand
CGTACCTCTTTTCTTTGTGCTAGCCCTCGCTAAGGAAAGGATAGAAAGGGGGAGAAAAAGGATGAGCGGAACATCCGAAAAGACTGTGAGCCCCGCCCCGCCACCTTCGGCTCCGAAGGCGAGACCAAAGAGCAAGCTGATTTGGGCGATTGTCATCGTCGTGGTTTTGATCATTGCGGCAATCGCGGGCGCATGGGCGGCGGGAGTGTTCAAGAAAGAAAAGGAGGAGAAGGTCCTGGTGATCGCCATGGCCGATGACATCACGACGATGAACGTGTCTGCGGCCAACTGGCTGTTCGGGCCTGCGTGCGTTATCTACGATACGCTCTTCACAAGGGACCTCCAAGGAGGGTACTCAGACGGCCTTGTCGACACTTGGGAGATGGACAGGGACAATCTGACGCTGACCATGCACCTCAAGGAGGGCGTGAAGTTCCATGATGGAACGCCCTGTGATGCTGAGGCGATCAAGTGGAACATAGAGTACCAGTCCAACGAGACATGGGCTTACTCCGCCTACATGTTCGCCTCGATAAACGAGACCTGGGTCATTGACGACGTGACACTGCAGCTGAATCTGAGCTACGCCGATGCGAGCCTGATGTTCAACCTGTCGAACATATATGGCGCAATCATGAGCCCGACTGCAATCGAGGCGGATCCAGAAGGTTATGGCACGGGCACGAATGTCGTAGGCACAGGCCCGTTCAAGATATCTGAGTGGGTCCCAGCGGACCATGTCACGGTCGTGAAGAATGAGGATTACAGGTGGGCGCCCTCGTGGATGGAGAACAGTGGGCCGGCGAAGCTCGACAAGATCATCTACAGGATCATACCCGACGAATCAGCGAGGTTCCTGGGATACGAGAGCGGTACCATCGACATACTCATGAGCGTGCCACCGTACAAGGTGACGGACTATCAGGCGAGAGACGACACCGTGATCATGACAGGTCCGGGACAGGGCGTGTTCTATATCGAGTTCAACTGCGAGAAGGCACCATGGGACGATCCAACGCTCAGAAAGGCTTTCGGGTACGCAATCAACAGGACCGAGATTCTTGAGACCGTCTGGCACGGGATAGGGAGTGAGGCCTGGAACTACCTGCCACCGATCCTTCCCGAGACGAACGTCGACCCGGCATTGAACTTCTCGTACGACCCGGCGATGGCTGTCGACCTGCTCGACCAGGCTGGGTACAGGGACAGAGACGCTGATGGATGGGTCGAGAAGGGCAACCAGGAGCTCACCCTGGACCTCTGGACAGCGACCAGGGGCGAGGACATCTCGATGGGCGAGATACTGAAGGACCAGATCGAAGCGATAGGCGTGCATGTTGAGCTGGCGCATTACGAAGACAACACGCTGACGGACATGGCATCTGCCGGCGACCAGGAAGCGTGCCTCTTCAAGGACTCTTGGCCACGTGCTGACATTCTCGACTGGCTGCTCGGGTCATGGGCCATACCGTATCCGAACACGGCTCACTTCAGCGACCAGACCTTCGACGATCTTATCGCCGCGGGCTATGAGTCGACGACGGACGAAGAGTACACGGCCGCGATGACGGCCGCGCACGAACGCGTGCTCGAGCTCGCTCCTTGGGCGCCGGTTCTGTACTGGGATCAGGTGCATGCAGTGCACGAATGGGTGACCGGATGGACGCTGCATCCGTTGGGCCAGGAGACGGTTCAGAACCTCGTAGACGTCGACATCGAGAAGTGAGCGACAGACAAACCTCTTCCATTCTTTGCTTTTATCGGCTGAAACGACTTTAGGGGTGAGGGGAACCAATGGCAGACCTACTGTCGTACATCATCAGGAAGATGATCCTCGCCATCCCCGTCGTCGTCGCAGCCACGGTCATCGTCTTCCTTATGCTGTATCTGACGCCCGGAGATCCCATCAAGTCGATAGTGCCTCCGAGGGCGGGCCCGGACGTCTACGAGCAGGTCCGAGACAAGTACGGCCTTGACAGACCAATATGGGAGCAGTACGGTCTGTTTGTATGGCGAGCGGCGCGCGGCGACTTGGGCAACTCGATCACCGTGTGGCAGGGCACGAGCGTCAGCAAACTCATCGCGATGAAGCTGCCCAACACGCTCATGTTGATGGGGCTCGGGCTTGCGATTTCCTACTCGATAGCGGTTCCGCTAGGAGTGATTTCTGCGCTCAGGCAGAACTCATGGATAGACAGAGGCGGGATGGTCTTCACGCTGATTGCATACGCAATGCCGCCGTTCTGGCTTGGGGTGGTGTTCCTCATGATCTTCGCCGTATGGCTCAATTTGTTGCCCGTTGAGGGAACCACGGGTGGTCTGGGCAGCCTCATCCTGCCGGCCATGACTCTCGGAGTGGGGAACGCAGCGTTGACCACCAGGATGATGCGCTCTAGCATGCTCGAGGTGATCAAGCAGGACTACATCACGCAGCTGAAGTCCCGAGGTCTTCCTGGGAGAGAGGTCATCTTCAAGCACGCGCTGAAGAACGCCCTCCTGCCCGTCATAACCGTGCTCGGCCTCGACATAGGCTGGTTCGTCGGGGGCTCGGTCGTCGTCGAAGAGGTCTTCTCTTGGCCTGGAATTGGCGAGCTGATGACCTCGGCCATCTACAATCACGACTTCCCCCTGGTTCAAGGCTCGATACTGGTCCTCGCCATCGCAGTCATTCTTGGGAACCTGATGGCGGACATCCTTTACGCATGGGCTGACCCGAGGGTGAGACTCGGATGATGGCCTCCAAGATCCTGAACAGCAAGCTCATGTCGTGGAAGATGTCGGGCGGAACAAGAGAGCAGGTCGCGGGCCTCATCGAGAGGTCCAACAAGAACATCATGGTGAAGATCGGGCTGGCCATTGTCTTTGCCATCGTTCTGATTGCATTGCTGGCGCCCGTGCTACCGATGAAGAGCCCTCTGATCCGGTACACCGATTCCGTGTTCGACGGTCCCTCATCTGAGTTCTGGTTTGGGACGGACGAGCTCGGGAGGGATGTATTCAGCCGGGTGATATGGGGCAGCCGCGTCTCTCTTCTCGTCGGAACGGTCGCCGTGCTCTTCTCCCTGACTCTGGGCCTCACGCTGGGCCTGCTCGCAGGATACTTCGGGGGAAAGGTCGACTACATGATCTCCGGGATCATCGACATATTCTGGACTTTCCCGACATTTCTCTTGGCCCTTGCTCTTGCTGCAGCCCTCGGGCCAAGTCTGACCAACGTCATCATCGCCATCGGAGTATCCTACTGGGCGGGCTACGCGAGGCTTGTGCGAGGGCAGGCGTTCACAATCAGGGAGCGGCTGTTCGTGGAGGCGAGCAAGGCCCTCGGCGCGAGCCACACCCGAATAATGTTCACGCACGTGCTCCCGAACTGCCTCGCGCCGCTCATAGTCTGGGCCTCGATTGGCGTTGCCGATGCGATTGTCGTGGAGAGCAGCCTGAGCTTCCTCGGGATAGGAACGCAGCCGCCGGACCCGAGCTGGGGCTACATGCTCAACTCGGGAAGAAGGTTCCTGGACTTCGCGCCCTGGATAGCAACCTTCCCGGGGATCGCGATACTTGTGACCATACTCGGATTCAACCTGTTCGGCGACGGCCTGAGAGACGTCCTCGATCCCAGGCTCAAGGGGCTGAGAAGATGAGTCCCGCGAGCAAGCCCCTGCTGGAGATCAAGGATCTCAGGACCCAATTCTTCCTCGACGAGGGCGTCGTGAGCGCCCTCGATGGTATTGACCTCACTGTCTTCGAAGGTGAATCCATTGGCCTCGTTGGCGAGACCGGGTGCGGTAAGAGCATGACTGCTCTCTCGGTGCTGGGGCTCGTGCCGCATCCGGGAAAGATCACAGGCGGATCGGTCAAGTTCAGAGGAATCGAGCTCACGAAGCTCAGCGAAGAGCAGATGCGCGGCATCAGAGGTGCCCAGATATCGATGATCTTCCAGGACCCCACGAGCTCGCTCGACCCAGTGTTCACGGTCGGAAGCCAGATCGGAGAGGTCATCTCGCTTCATCAGGAGGTGTACAACAAGAGCGCTCTCAAGAAGAAGGTGATCGATGTCCTCAACCTCGTCAAGATCGCGGCGCCCAAGACAGTCATCGCCCAGTACCCACACGAGTTGAGCGGTGGCATGAGACAGCGGGTCATGATCGCGCTTGCTCTCTCTTGCTCTCCATCGCTGCTCATTGCTGACGAACCAACGACTGCATTGGACGTGACGATCCAGGCCCAGGTTCTGAGCTTGTTGAAGGACCTGGTGGCACGCGTGGGGAGCTCAATGCTCCTGATCACTCATAATCTTGGGATCGTAGCTGAAACATGCGATCGGGTGTGCGTCATGTATGCTGGGAAGATTGTTGAGGAATCTCCTACCACGGAGTTGTTCGACAGCCCGAGGCATCCGTATTCGGTGGGACTTCTCAAGGCGTTTCCGAAGCCAGGAGAGAGGGCCGAGGAGCTCTCGGCCATCAAAGGGACCGTTCCCAATCTGATGAACTTGCCACCGGGCTGTCCCTTTGCAGAGAGGTGTGAGAGAGCAATGGATAAGTGCAGAGAGGTGAAGCCACGAATGGTCGAGGTGTCCCTGGGCCATCGCGTCGCATGTCACCTCTTCGACAAGGAGGGCGATCGCGGAGATGGCTGAGACTTTCGCTTCTGCCAGGGAGGGCGCCCAGATCCTCGAGACGAAGGGATTGAAGAAGCTGTTCCCCGTGCGAAAGGGCGTGCTCGGGAGAGTTGTCGGGCACGTGCATGCAGTAGACGGAATCACACTCTCTATCCGAAGAGGCGAGACGCTCGGCCTCGTCGGGGAATCCGGGTGTGGTAAGAGCACATTTGGGAGGACCGTGCTCAGGCTGGTGGAGCCAACCGCTGGGTCCATACGATTCCATGGCAGGGACATAACGAGTCTCCGCACCCGGGACCTGAGGGCCATCAGGAAGAGGATGCAGATAATCTTCCAGGATCCGTTCTCCAGCCTCGATCCGAGACTAACCGTCGAGAGGCTCGTTGGAGAGGGGTTTGCCATTCACGGCACACCAGGCGCAATTGAAGGTAGAGAGAAGTTCGCGAGGAGAGAGCGGGTTCTGCAGCTCATCCGCGAAGTAGGCCTTTCGGACGACCACCTGTCGAGGTTTCACACGAGTTCAGCGGTGGACAGAAGCAGAGAATCGCGTTCGCGCG
>CAYOXJ010000109.1:0-5215 GCA_964407905.1 uncultured Thermoplasmata archaeon | reverse complement strand
CGGTCTCTTCCATGCTATCTCACCGTTTCCGGATATGTCTAATCTCTAGTGAACCCTGCTCGCTCGAGGCGGTCCAGGTCACTTCCGAGGAACCACGGATTCTCCTTTGCCTCCTCTTGGATACTCGATCGCTGCATAGACAAAGGATTCCGCATGGTCGTCGTACTCTATGGCCAATCCAGTCCGAGTTCCGTCCCTGAAAGGTCTGACTGAGATAGAGTCCCTGTAGGGTGCAGGGGTCTGCGACTTGATCTTTGCCTGCAGATCCTTCGCTGAGGACTTGAGTGACTGCTTCCCCTTCCCAAGTTCCGGAAGTGGTATCTCTAGCTTGCCCACGAAATCACCAATCACGACAGGAGTCCCAGGGATTTCAAAGGTTCGGCGAAGACGTATGTTCGCCGCAAGATTATTCCTTCCTGGTCGTGATGCCGCTGCCGGTGGGATCGATGGGCCAAGAGGTATTGATCGTGATAAACGACGCGCCATATGGATCCGAGAAGGCCTATAATGCGCTGAGGCTGGCCATAGCACTCCAGTCCAGAGAGAACAAGGTCAGGATCTTCCTCATGGCGGACGCCGTATTCTGCGCTGTGCCTGGGCAGGAGACGCCCCAAGGATACTACAATATTAACGAGATGCTGACAAGGGTTATTGGGAAGGGGGCGAGCGTCGCCGCCTGCGGGAGCTGCATGAAGGCGAGAGGTCTCAGCGTGGAACGCATGCTCAAAGGAGTTGAGCAGGGCTCGATGGCCATGTTGTCAGAATGGACTGAGAACAGCCAGAAGATACACTCGTTCTGAATCGACTAGGGGGCCTTCCCTGAGTGGGATATGCCTGACAGGACATCTCTTATTGACGTCAATAACGTGTGCTTGGGCGGGTTCGACGGGTCCAGCTTCTCAAGCCTCTGGATCCTGAAGTACAGAGGCGGGTGCGGGTCGAACCTGAGCCATTCCCCCAACCTCCCAGCCCCCGGGTCGAAGAACCGCTCCTCGACGATCAGCCTCCTGAACCCTATCTTCTTCAGAGCTCCTGCCATCACCTTCGGCTTCCCTAAAATCAGGCCCGCTTCGAGGTCCGATCTCGTCTCGAGGAACTTGCCGATGAAGAAGATGCCGTAGAACAGCGCGATGATGTAGATGAAGATAAGAGCGCCTATGTACTGGCCGTAGACATATGCCCTGGCAAGATACTCCGCGCCCACAATCGAGAAGAGCACCATCGGGTCCGCAGACCTGAGGTGGCTCAGCTCGTGCCCGACGACGACCTCGATCTCGTCCTCGTCGAGCTGCACCAGAAGCCCCATCGTGATGATCATGGTCGCGAAGCTCTTCGTGAAGCCCGTTGCCGCAGCGTTGGGCCTCGGCTCCTGCATTATGGATATCGTGGGCATCGGTATGTCGAACTTCTTCGCTGCTCGCTCGACGATCCCATAGACATCGATCCTTCTGACCAGGAAGTTCTTCTGGTCAGCTGGCAATCCGACATCCGTGAAGATCTGCGCCATCCTGTCCGCGCAGTCCAAGCCAGCAAAGGTCGAGAACATCTCGTATGCCCTCTGCTTTGCCATGCGCACCCTCTCGAGGTTCTGGCCGACGAAGCCAGCCAGCTGTCCCTCGGGCACGTTGTACTGGACTATCACAACCTCGCGCTTGTCCTTGGTTATTCGCCAGGGGCTCCCCATCGCGGAGAGCTTGCCCGCGGACATGACGAGCGCGAACATGAGCGCGATCATGAGCACCGGCGCGTACATGCCCGCGATAGCGAACAGGAACACTCCGATCACGATCGATAGAAGGAATATGTTCAGCATGTTGCCGGAGAACAACGCTCGAAATAGGGAGAACCCCCCTCGGATCTGTGCAGTCTGAGGAGCGCCAGGAACGAAGCCGAGGTAGAGCATCGACTTGCGAGCCTGCTCCTCGAAGAACTGGATCGCGAAGAGCAATACGTTCTCGAGCTGCCTCTCGAAGGCCTCGTCCCTTCCCATGGAGGACCTTATCTCCACCTTGACTGGCCTGTCGAGATGTATCCTCACGAGGCCCTGGTAGGTCCCGCGGTCAGGCCCCGCGAGGAACTCCATGTAGTGACCATAAGAGCTCGCGTATGCCTCCATGGGCCCCATCCTGATTCCGGGCAGCTGGCCAAATGCGAGGCTCTCTCGCACGAATTTCGGGAATGACAGAAGCTGCTGCTTGGCCAGTTCTGAGTCTATCGTAAACGTGCAAACGGTCGGGGCGGTTGCGTCCAAGTCTTGCAATCTCCCGAGAGTAGTAGATGCGCTGTCTCCTCTAGAGCTTTTTCTCGCACGCCGGCGCGAGTGCAGTTCGCCTGAACCTTCTTGACCGGGCAATGACATCTCCGCTCAGGGCTCGGCATGAAGGAGTACGGCTTGATTGTCATAGGCTCAGGGGCGGGCATGAACGTCGTCGATGCAGCTCTCGGGCTCGGCCTGAAAGTCGCGATTGTTGAGGAAGGGCCGCTTGGCGGAACATGTCTGAACAGAGGGTGCATACCGTCCAAGGTCCTGATCCATGCGGCCGATGTGATCCGGGAGGCGGAGGAGGCTGCGAAGATAGGCGTGGACCTGAGAGTGGAGAGCGTGGACTTCGCCAGGCTTAAGAAGCGCATGTGGGACATCGTGCTCACGGGCCGTCGGGAGATGGAACATGGTGTGAAGCACACGCCTGGCGTTGACTTGTATCAGACGATTGGCAGCTTCGTCTCTGATTACACAATGCAGGTTGGCGACGAGACGATAACAGCCCCAAGAATCGTCATCGCCTCAGGAGCGAGAGCGCAGATTCCACCTATCCCTGGTCTCGACAAGGTCAAGTACCACACGTACAGGACCATCTTCGACATCGAGGAGAAGCCCGAGAGCATCCTCATCATGGGCGGCGGGTACATCGGGTGCGAGTTCGCCCACTTCTTTTCTTCAATAGGCACGAAGGTCACGCTTATCGGCAGGAACCCCGCGTTGCTCCCGCACGAAGAGCCGGAGACGAGCCTGCTCGTCAAGAAGAGGCTGTCGCAACGTGTGGAGGTTCATACGGGCACGGATGTTACGAGGGCCGAGTCAGGCAACGGCAGGATAGCCCTCACGATCAAAGATCCCGCTGAGAAGGAACCCCGGACGGTCGAGAGCGAGCAACTGCTTGTCGCTGTTGGCGTTCGGTCTAACTCTGACTGGCTCAAGCCGGAGAAGACAGGAGTCAGGACAGATGAAAGAGGCTGGATCCTGACGAACCAGTATCTCGAGACGTCGAAGCCGAACATCTACGCCCTCGGCGATGCGCTCGGGAGGAACATGTACAGGCACACGGCGAACTATGAAGCCTCGGTCGTACGGAACAACCTTTTCAACGAGCAGAAGATGTTGCTCGACCTGCATGCTGTCCCACACGCCGTCTTCACCAGCCCTCAGGTCGGCCAGGTAGGAATGACCGAGGAGGAGGCAAAGGCGCAGAGGAAGATCATGGTCGGCGTGAGCAAGTACTCCGACACAGCGATGGGCTACGCGTTTGGCGATGACGAAGCTTTTGTGAAGGTCATCGTGGAGTACCCCTCGAGGAAGATCCTGGGCGGCACGGTCGTAGGTCCCAACGCATCAATACTGATCCAGCAAGTCGTGAATATGATGAGCTCGGACAGTCAGACATACGCCCCTCTGGTCCGCGCGCAGGTCATTCACCCAACGCTCTCCGAGGCGTTGGCGTCTGCTTTCGGCATGCTGAGACCTGCTAATTTCGAACTCGAGCATCGTCATGAGCACGGTCTTTGAGGTCTGCAAGTCGTTCGGGAAATGAGAAATAGGGGCGGGATCTATCCAAGCAGAAGGCCGAGCTACATGGTTCAATGCCCAGGATGCGGATTCGAGAATCTTCAGGATGCGCTGTTCTGCAGCAAATGTGGAAAAGCCATTTCTCCGGCCAGTCTTCCGCCACAGCCTGCTCCACCTCAAGAAGTTGATCAGGAGCTAAAGAAGATCGGCGAGTCGATCGGCCGAGAATTCGAGAAGATCGGCAAGAGGATAGAAGAGGAGGCCAGAAGGACCGGGAAACAGGTCAGAAGCGTGTTCGAGGAGACCTTCGGCCTCGCATGGCCGTTCATCACCTCTGTGCTGGGTTTCTCGATTCTAGTCATTGTCACTCAGGTCATAGCCGCTGCAACAGATGGTCCGATTTGGATCGGTATCGCTGATTTCGTGGTTAATTACTTCTGGCTGTTCCTGGGGGCAATGATGTTGTCCGACTACAACGGATACTTCCTCAGGAAGTATCGGTTCAATTGGAGATGGGTTTCTCCCGTCCTGACCGCGGTCGCTGTCACGATAGGGTTCTGGATATTTGCCAGGATACTGAGGATAATTGACATAAATTCTAGGCAGATAGACCTTGGGAGACTGCCGTGGCTGATAGATCTCCTGCTTCCCGTCATTTTTCTCTTGGCCCTGGCGATTGGGTATGTCATCTCTTGGGCAACTGCGATCTCAGGTGACGATAGCTAGCGTCGGAGCACGGTCACCTCACTGCTTCTTTCCCGGCTAGATTCTCCATGCTAGCTGTATGCACGGAGACGCACAAACCACGCGCTGTCATGAAGGACTCCGAGGATTCGTCTAGACCTTGTCGCCGAAGTATGATACAGAAGCGAATCTCCGACGAACTCCTCGTTTGAAGTCGATGCTCGGGTATCCCATTATCAACACTATGGATGGCTTGTTGCCCTTGGGTATCCCGTATTTCTTCATCAGCCTCTTGTCGTGCACCAAGAACGGAGCGACCATGCCGATCATGCATGTCTTCAGGCCCAACGATTCGGCAGCGATCATAGCATAGGTGGCGGCGATGTAGCAGTCCGCGGGGTCGGCATACGGAGAACAATGAAACAGCAAAGCGACGGGTGCACCATAGAGCAGTGCGTCTCCTCCGCGCTCTCTCTCCTCATCAATAAGGCGCTCGAGAGGAAGCACGAACTCCCTGAACGACTCGTAGTTCGCCCTCTTCATGAACGGTCGGGCCAGTGCCAGAACAAACGGGTTCAAGAACTTCATGCTCCTCTGGATCGTCACCATCACATCGTCGGACAAAGCCCTCACTTTGTCATGGCCGTATAGAACAACGATGCCTACTTGAAATGGTGGGATGCCCATGGGTGCCGTAGACGCGATGCGGATCACCCTGTCCACGAGATCGCGATCGACCTCCTCATG
>CAYOXJ010000108.1:0-5217 GCA_964407905.1 uncultured Thermoplasmata archaeon | reverse complement strand
TGCCAATTCAGATTGTTGCAGATGACGAGCAATTCGAGTATCTGTTTGTCCTTGTTCCCATCGTTGCGATCCTTTCGGACGTGTACCTGGACACGGGCGGAAGTTCGAGAATGGCGAGATTTGCACCCCATTCCAAATACGCGGTCGCGATCGTCTCCGTTGTTGCGCTTGGGTATGCGTGGCTCGACATCGAGTACTTTCAACACCTGCTTGCCATCCCGCTGATGATGATGGTGATAGTCGTCCTCTACATGGCCGATGTCATCAGAGGCGGAGCCGACGCAAAGGCACTGATGTCCTTGACCATGCTCTTCCCATTCTACCCAGCGTTGGCAGACTTACCGATCTTGAGAAGCGATTCAACGAGTGTTGAGGTGATCATGCCGTTCTCGTTCATCGTGCTGATCAATGCTGCCATCGTTGTAGTCTTCGTGCCCCTGGTGTTCTTGGCCAAGAATGCCGCTGCAAGAGAGCTGAGGTTCCCGCAAGCTCTGTTGGGCTACAAGCTTGATTGCGAGCACATTGAGGGAAAACACGTGTGGCTGATGGAACGAATGGACAATGGCAGTCACAAGATCTACGCGCGACCTCAGTCAAAGGAGAATCTGGTATCAGAGGTTGATGCGCTTCTCAAAGCAGGCCACAGGAGAATCTGGGTTACCCCGAAGATCCCGTTCATGATCCCATTGCTGATCAGCCTATTCATATCGACCATAGTCGGGAACTTGCTCTTATTGCTGATTCCACTTTGACGGGCAGTCAGCTGCGAGTGGACAGCCAGAACATAGCGGAATGGTCTTGCATCTTTCCTTGCAGTGCATGACTATGAGGGCGTGCATGTCAGAGTAGTCCTTCGTGTCTCCACGAAGGACTATCTCAAACTTCTTCTTGATTGCGTCGTAGTCCTCCCCAACGCCTATTCCGAGACGATCCATCAGCCTCACAGTATATGCGTCCACAACGAAACTCGGCTTGCCAAGGGCGTACAATAGAATTGAATCCGCAGTCTCTGGACCGATACCTGGGAGACTTAGCATTTCCTCCCTCAGTCTCTCTGTTGGAAGAGGACGCATATTGTCGATTCTGCTCTTGTAGTAGGATACCAGGTATCCTGAGAATGCCGAGAGACACTTGGCCTTCTGCTTATAGAATCCCGACGGTCTGATTGCAGATTCCAGTGTCTTCTTGTTTGCTCCTGCAATTGCACTCGGAGAGAGCATTCGGTGCTTCTTCAGGCTCGCAATGGCCAGTTCGGTGTTCTTCCAAGACGCTCTCTGAGTCAGTATCGCTCCGACTGCAACCTCAAACGAGCTGTCTCCTGGCCACCAGTGAGGATCGCCGTACTCCTTCCTGAGTATGCTCAAAAGCCGCCTCAAGCTCAAGGACATTCTCAATCATCCTGACTGCACTCACACTACGAAGTTCAAGTCGGAGCCGCACTTGCCACACTTGTCGCCCTTCAGATTCGTGGACCTAACCCAAAAGCCCTCTCTCTCGACTACGAGGGCCCCGCATTTCGGACAGTAGGTATCGTCCCTATCTCCTGCGTAGATGTTGCCCAGGTACACGAACTCAACGCCCGCCTTCTTCGCGATATCGTACGCAATCGCCATCGTCTTGCTCGGCGTCCGTGGAACGCTCGTCAGCTTATAGTCCGGATGGAATGCTGAGAAATGCACCGGTATCTCTGCGCCGAGAGAGTCGACTACCCACTTCGAGAACTCCGAGATCTCATCCTGATTGTCATTATGCTCCGGTATTATGAGGTAGGTGAGTTCGACGTGTATTCCGAGCTCAACTGCCAGCTCGCAGGTGCGGAGAACAGGCGCGAGTTTTCCCCCACATATCTTCTTGTAGAAGCTCTCCCTGAACGCCTTGACATCGATGTTCATCGCATCGATGACGCCCTTCAAATCACGCAGAGGTTCCTCCTGGATGTATCCGTTTGTGACATAATTCGTCTTGAGGCCAGAGCCATGGGCCGCCCTTGATGCGTCTGTGGTGAACTCATGCCAAATCGTTGGTTCATTATAGGTCCAAGAGACAGAGCGCGCCCCTGTGGACCGCGCATACCGCACGACGTCATCTGGGGTGATCTCAGTGAGATCGAACTCCCCGAATCTCGCTTTCGAGATAGAGTAGTTCTGGCAGTGTATGCAGAACAGATTGCATCCAATGCTCCCGAACGAAATGGCCGTGCTCCCAGGATAGAAATGGAACAGCGGCTTCTTCTCAATAGGGTCCGGATGTATTGATGACGCGAGGCCGTAGATCAGAGAGTACAGTGTCCCAGACCTGTTCTCCCTGACGCCACACAGCCCTCTCTTTCCGTCTGCGATCAGGCAGGAATGTGGACAGAGACGACATCTGACCTTGTCCGCCTCTTTCGAATAGAACTTCGCCTCATTGCTTCTGCGATCGGAAGTGCTCATAGCCCAGGTTCTCCAGCTTCTCCCGCTTGCCATTGTCGATGAGTATGTTCTCCTCCCCGCTCGTCACCTTTCCAATGACCGTCAGCGGGCAACCGATCTCCTGAGAGAGCGAAGCCAGCTGCTCCTCCGCATCGCGCTTGACTGTGAACAGCAGCTCGTAGTCGTCGCCGAAGTTGAGCACGAGATCCTTCTGCCTCTCGAGATCGTGGAACGCCATGTCAACCTCCTTGGCCTTCGGCACTTTAGTGTAGTCTATCTCATAGGTCATGCCTGAGTTTCTTGACAGCTCAAATATGGACGACGAAAGGCCGTCTGAGATGTCCATGCACGACGTCACAGCTCCAGATGCGCTGAGAGCCATGCCCTCTCTTACCCTCGGCCAGGGCCTCTTGAGGGAGTCCTCCGCCTCCTTGAGGCTGAGCTGTCTCTTGATCGAATAGAACCCAGCACCCGCTCTTCCCAATGAGCCTGTGACTGCGACCAGGTCTCCAGCTTTCGCGCCCCGCCTGAGAAGTATGCCACCTTTCGACACCTCGCCTATCGCGGTCCCGCACAGTACGAGATCCTCGTGTTCCTTTGTATCGCCCCCGACGATGCTCGTGTTGAACCGCCGAGCACAGTCGTTCATGCCGTCGACCATCTGTTCAAGGTACTCGATTGGGTGACCTCTTGTGATCCCTATCGCGGTGACAATGCCCAAGGGCTTCCCACCCATGGCAGCGATGTCGCTCAGGTTGACAGCAACAATTGACCAGCCGATGTCGTAAGGTCCCATGCCCTTCGGCATGTGCCACTTTGTGACCATCATATCTGTTGTGACGAGCAGGTACTTGTCACCGATATCGATTGCCGCGCAGTCGTCTCCGATCCCTATCGTTGCGTCGCTCTTGATGATCCTGTCTATCAGTCTAATTGCTTCTCGTTCGCCCAGTGTGCCAAGAGTCTTCATTACATACGCACGCTCGTCGGATACACACAACTATGAGATAATTAAGTCTTTTCAGATGCCCGCGCGACGCTTCGAACGAGGCGTGCTAAGCCTTAACGTACTAATAATGGAACCTACATTCCTGCCCGGAATTCCTAATGCGGATAGAAGTACCATACGGAGAGGGAAAGGAGATTATAGAGGTTCCAGACGAGAACCTCGGAGAGGTCGTTTATCAGAGAGATGCGATGGCCCCTGACAAGGTTCAGGTCGTCCTCGATGCGGTGTCGAGACCTGTGGGCTTGGAACCGTTGGACAGGTTCCTCGAAGGTGGAGAGAACATACTCGTGATAGTGAACGATGCCACGAGGCCGACGCCGTCCTGGAGGATTCTCAAGGCCATATGGTCGTACCTCGAGGGCAAGAACGTGAGCTACCTTGTGGCAACGGGGATGCACCAGGTGCCCACAGAGGATGAGTACAAGTTCATCTTCGGCGAATTGTACGAGAGCATCAAGGACAGGATTTTCGCCCACGACTCGAAGAACGACGAGATGATAGACCTCGGATTCACGAAGCTCGGAACGCACGTGAGGATCAACAAGAAGGTGATAGATGCAGACCGCATAATCGTCATTAGCAGCGTGGAACCTCATTACTTCGCAGGGTACACGGGAGGGAGGAAATCGTTCCTGCCAGGAGTGGCAGCGTACGAGACCATCGAGCAGAACCACAAGCATGCGCTCAAGATTGAGGCGCAGTCCCTCAGGCTCGAAGGCAATCCTGTCAGCGACGACATGGAGGATGCGATGAAGGCTCTGAGGCACAAGCAAATATTCTCGATCATGGTGGTGCTCGACAAGAACCACCGCACGTCCTGCGCATATGCTGGTGACCTGAAAGGCTCGTGGCTGAGGGCTGTGAGAATGGCCGACGAGATCTTCGTGATCGATCTGAAGTACAGGGCCGACATAGTCGTAGCGGTCACCGCGTTTCCATATGACATAGACTTGTACCAATCCCAGAAAGCCCTTGACAACGCGAAGTACGCGGTCAAGGATGGAGGCATCATAATCCTAGTGAGCGCGTGCAGGAAGGGCGTGGGCCCCCCGACTTTCCTGAACCTCCTTGCCAGCGCAAGCTCTCCGAAGGAGGCGCTCGAGAAGATCGCTCGGGGCTACAAGCTCGGATACCACAAGGCAGCGAAGCTGGCAGAGATCGGGCTGAAGTGCAAGATGCTCGCCGTGACCAAGCTCGATCCTGACACCGCCAAGAAGGCACATCTTACGCCTGTAAACAGTCTCCAAGAAGCCATAGATATGTCCATTCGAGAGCTGGGCCCAGAGGCGAAGGTCACTTTTATTATGGACGCTGTGATTACTGTCCCGAGAGTCCAGCAGTAGCAACGAGCCAGATCGATTGACGAGCAAATGATCCTATGGCGAGGAAGAAGTACATCAAGGCCGAAAGGGCCAAGAGACTCGAGAAGGAGATGCTCACTTGCACTTTCTGCGGATTCTGCAAGAGCGTCTGTCCGTACTTTGAAGACAACCAATGGGACCCGTCAGTCGCCAGAGGGAAGGTCATACTTGCATACGGCTTGGGAAGGAAGGAGATCCCTGCTGACCAGTCCGTCGTGGAAAGGCTCTATCAGTGTACGACCTGCAAGGATTGTGAGCGGCGCTGCCCGTCGAACATCAAGGTAGTTGATATCGTCGAGGCAGTACGAGCGGATCTTGTTGAGGCCGGGTGCGTTCTACCTGCGCACAAGAGAGTGATAGATAATGTCAGGAAGACGAAGAACCCCTATGGCGAGACAGCAGCGATCGATCTGGGCGTGCCCATCAAAGAGGCAGA
>CAYOXJ010000107.1:1793-5286 GCA_964407905.1 uncultured Thermoplasmata archaeon | reverse complement strand
GACGACTTGTGCCATCTGGTGGAGGTCGCCCCGCAGGTACCCGAGCTTGATGGGACTGGTCGGGTTAAGGATCGTGTCGCTCGGTGTCACACTTGCCAGCGCATCCAGATAAGAAGTGTTGACGTACTCGCCCACGAAGTCGCTCACAGAGGAATAGCCCCGCTCAGATAGCTTCTCGTCTGTCGTCATGTCCGTATCGATATACATCTCGGTGAACTGCTCGAGAGCTGATTTGAAGCTCGCGTTCATGGCATAGCCGAACTCTATGTGACCGAATGCTGACTCGACGACTGTGGCGTCCCTTGACGTGAACTGGATTGCCATATTCACAAGGAGAGTGTAGTTCGCGCTAGTGTCATCAGCCAACGCATCAAGCATCCATTGAGTGGCCTCAACATGGGCCTTGACGAACCTCTTCGTCAGGTCCTGGCCATCCGGTCCGCTGGTGAAATCGTTCCTAACGACGACTACGCAGCACGGATGATTGGGCATGATCTCGTCAGACCAGATGAGGACCGTGCCAACACCACTGACAACGGAATCTGAGACGAACGGCTCCCACGCGATGTACGCGTCGACTGAACCCGTCGAGAGGGCGCCCTTCATATCCGCGGGCGCAACGGTCACGTACTTGACAATGCCTTCTTTCGAGTCCCTGCTCAAAAGCAGGGCTGCTGATAGTACTCCCACTACAACGACTGCAACTATTGCAATCGCCACGATGATCTTCTTGTCCATGCCTGCTCCCTGACCGATGATTGACAGTAGGATATTTGACTTTTCTCACATATGTATTTACATCGTGGCACAAGTGTATAAATATGTGGCCCATAATTAGTATCATGAGGATAAGAAATGGAGTCTGCAAGAAAACTGGAGAAAGCTGCACTGGAATCGGACGAGGACTTCAGACAAGTGCTCCGGGAAACCCTCGATTCGTTCGGTTGGACGGTACAGGAACTCGCAAGGAAAGCCGGCGTCTCCCCAAGCACAGTCTACAAGATCACGAATGAGGAGAGGTCGCCGAGCCTCGACGTGCTCAGGAAGATCCTGAAGGCTGTCAAGGAAACAGAGGGCCTCAGAGCGGGAAGCTTCATCGCGCTGATAGTGACGAGGAGGGTTCTCGACGAGGTAGTAGAGAGGTCAGTCCAGATCGGGAACGAGACGGTGAAAATCAGAGAATACCCAGCAGCGACAGTTGAGGACGCGATCATCTCCGCGATCAGGGCGGAGAGGGATGGTGCGGTCGCGGTCGTGTGCGCACCGATCGTGAGCCCGACGATAGAGAAGATACTCGACATCCCGATCGCGACAATAGTGCCGAAGGACAGTGTCACGGAGGCAATCAAGCTCGCGGCAATGAAGTCAAAGGCCTAGGTGATCTGCTCGCGGGCCACATTCAGATCTATGTCGACAGTCACCAGCTCGCCCTTCTTCACCTGCAGGACGCTGTCCTTGAGGTCGAGCAGGGTCTCCTGGAAGAACACAACGTGGTCGGGCCGCCTCAGGAACCGGAGGTTGTAGTAGGAGGCAGACCTATCTGGGGCGTAGTCCCGGAAACCACAGAGCTCCTTGCCATCGGTGACGAGGAGGACTGCGCCGCTGATCTTGCGCGGCGCAATGTCCTCGAGGACCAACGATTTCATTGCTTCCTTGAGGTGACCTCTGTCTTCCATCTTCTCGGCCAATGAGATCAGGAGCTTCTCGCTATCAGTGTCGCCAACAGGCTTGTGCCGCGTCCTGGGCTCGTAGTCGAACACTGTTCCATTGTGGGCCAGCACGATCCCTCGCGATATGAATGGATGCGTATTGGTCATGATTGCCGGCGTGCCCGAACTTGCGCGCGCGTGCGCGAGCAGGATATTTGGTCGAGGGAGCTTTGCGACCTGACCCACTGCGGGCTCGAAGTGGTGGTCCTCGAACACTGCATCAATCCTCCTCTCCATGTATATTGGCGAGCCGCCGACAAAAGAGACTATCCCCCATCCGTCCTTGTGCCCAGGCTCCTTCTCGCCAGGAATCTTGCCGACCCTTGCCACTTCTCTGAGATCCGTGAGCACCTCGGCTGGGAACACGCCACGGAACACGACGCCGACCATACGGCACATCATTGCACCTCCGGAACTATCTCCACATCGAGCGCCATCGAGTTGGTCACCAAGCACTTCCGTTTGGTCGTGACCAAGGCCTTCTCGAGGTTCTCCATCCTCGATCCCGTGGCGAAGCGCAACCGAGGGTACAGCGTGATCCTCACGAACCTCCTGGCGCCCCCGACCACTTCCAGGTCTCCGACAGCTCTGCACTTGTACTCCACCAGCTCAAGCCCGAGGCTCTTCGACACATACTCGAAGACGATTTGGAAACACATATTCGCCGAGCCCACGAATGCATCCTCGGGGGTCAATGTGCCCTTCATGCCTTCGAGCTCAGCAGGCGCAGAGTAGTCGATCATCTGGCCGTTCTGACAGTACAGCCTCCCAGGGAATCTCTCCTTCCATTCTACGGTAGTTTCGAAGTCCATCAGACCGGAGGAGCTACTGAGCTGGTTCCATTTATACTTTGTATCTGAAGGAGCGTCCAGGCCGCGAGATAAGCGTATCTTGAGGAAGAAGATAAGGGGCCGGGGTGGGCTATTGGAGCTTATGGTGATCTCTACGCAAGGGCTTTCCTGATTTGACGTTCGAGCACTGCCCTGGGAGCAGCACCGATTATCTTGTCCACGAGCTGTCCATCCTTGAAGAATAGAAGCGTCGGGATGCTCATGATCTTGAACTTGCCCGCGACACCGAAATTGTCGTCCGTGTTGAGCTTCCCAAAGACGATCTTGCCCCTGTAGTCCTTTGCCACGGCGTCGATGGTTGGAGCCAGCATTCTGCAGGGGCCACACCATGGCGCCCAGCAGTCTACAACAACTTTCGGATACTTCTTGATGAATGACTCGAAATCTCGATCCGATACTGGGACTGGCGCATCAGGCCATCCGTCTCCGCCCGACTGCACCGCGCTCATCTTCTGCATCATGTCCGCCAGCTTCTTCTGCCTTATCTCATCAATCTCGCTCGGCATCTATCTCACGGGGTTATGCACGATTGTGCCCTATTGATGCACTACCGTAGAGGCTCGAAGTAGTTAAGGATTGCGACGAAAAACCCGGCACGTGAACGTCGAGACATAGTCTCGAGGGCCGATACACTGGATAAGACAAACTTTTTAAGAGGCGGAGAGCCATACGGTCGCAGGGATGCAGGATGCTCGAAGAGGCTTCTGAGCTGATTGGTTTGCAGGTTTACACAAGTCAAGGCACCTACCTCGGCAATGTCACTAACCTTGTCGTCGAAGTGGACGAGAACAAGGTTCAGGGATTATTTGTGAGCAACACAAACCCGCTCCTCGTCGAGGGGTCGAAAGCAGTGAACGTGCCCTTCAGGTGGATCTCATCCATCGGAGACATCATAATTTTGAGATATTTCCCGAAAAGGGTCGCGGTCAAGAG
>CAYOXJ010000107.1:0-1693 GCA_964407905.1 uncultured Thermoplasmata archaeon | reverse complement strand
TCGTGCTTGCCCCTTCTGACGAGATTCGAGACGGCCTCTTCTATGGTCATTCGCCTGGAACTCGAGATGAGATTGTCGGCGTGGGCAACGATCTTCTCTTCCAGGGTCTGGGGGAAGTAGTCCTTCTCAGGCAATCCCAGGGCCTTGGCCTCCTTCTTGGTGATCCCGGCGCCAATATGTCTCTCGATGATCCTGACAACAGCCGGAGGCAGCTTTAATCCAGCTGCGAGTTTCGCACCCTGCACTGCGTGGTCCATCCCGTGGGTCCTGCATCTTCCGATATCGTGGAGCATGCTGCCAGTCTCAACAACGGCGATGCTCGCCCTGCACTTCTTCGCGATCTTCAACGCAAGGCTGTGAACGGCCTCGCAATGCTTCACAACATCCTCGTCGCAGCCGCTCTCTCGAAGGATCCTGAGGCATTCATCCCTTCCCGGAAGTCCTGCGGGCTTTGCCTTTCCTCCGGTCAACTACCGTCTTCCCCCTCGGGTTTGGAAGTATCTTCAGCTGGCCTTTGAAGTCCTTGTCCAGCGCCTTGCCACCTGTATGTCTGTCGAGGAATATAGCGAGAGCGGCAATCTCCGAATGTGGCTGGTTGCCTACTGACACGTTCCAGTCCGCGAGCTCGTAGACCTCCCTCGGGACCTTCTCCGCTCCCACGACAATCATGAGATCATTGGCCCTGATGGCCCGGAGGGCGTGTGCAAGCTTCTCACCATACATCGTGAGATGCACGACCTCGCCCTTCCACGCCTTCACGGCCCTCCTCCAATCAACGCCCGTTCTGATCTTGAACTTCCCGCCAAAGCGCTCGACTACGCTGTCGATGGTCTTCTCAAGTTCCCTGTCCTCTGTTGAGACCCAGACCTCGTCCGCGCCCAGAGCACGCGCGGTCAGGGCAACATGCGTCGTGACCCTCTGATCCCTGGCGGGGCGATGGCCGAGCCTTAGAACCACAATCATGACCTGCATCTCCGAGGAGGCCTACTCCTTGATCCGTTCTATCCTATGGCCCCTGTAATCGAGCTTGGTGCTCCTCTTCACCAGGCTCTTGAGCATCGTGAATGTCACGCCCAGCACCTCAGCGACATCTCCAGCGAACTTGCCCTGTGCTCCGACCATCTCGTAGATCTGCTTTTCGATCTTCTGGAACTCCTTCTCTTCCATCACTGCGGCCGCAAGGACATCGCTGATCTCGTACACTGGCCACGAGGCGTTGATGTGAAAGGACGTGTAGTAGGTATGATAGGCCTTCTCCGGCTGCTGGTCGGGGGAGGTCTGCCACCGTGTCTCGACAAGCTTCATCTTCTCGAAGAAAAGGAGGGCATCCTTGCCGGCGGGACCGAACTGCTTCTCTATGTCCCTGACCGTGTGCCACTCAAGCGTCACAAGCTTCAAAACCTCTCTTTTGACCTTGGTATCCACCGCCCGGAACATCGGAACCAGCTCAGCCGGTTCGGTGATTACCTTGATCCGCGTCATAGACGGACCTTATCCGAGTGTGAGCATATAAGCCTAATTGGAATTGCAGATGTACAATTTTGACCGACTGGCTCGGTGCAGAAATGATGGTATATTCCAATGGAAACGAAGCCTTCGCGCGAGGCGAGAGCTTTATCTAGGGAGAACCTCTACCGCCGCCTGCAGGGCGTGCTGCGATGATGGCAAAGGACCTCAAGGACAGGACGAAAGT
>CAYOXJ010000106.1:0-5292 GCA_964407905.1 uncultured Thermoplasmata archaeon | reverse complement strand
AGGATAGGCATCGAAGCATACCATTGCGCCGAGAAGGTAACGAAGTTGCCCGTTCTCAAGGGCGCAAACGTGGTGGACATGTTCACGCCTCTGCAGACCGAGTTCATAACATGCGTCGGGGATCGCGACCTCACCCTTGACGAAGTCGTCTCGCGGCTAGGAAACAAGAGCAGACAGTCCGCAGAGAGAATCCTCCGAGAACTCAGGAGGGCCGGGATACTCCGCACAGAAATCCGAGCAGGGAGAATACGCGTCTCGCTCAGCGAATCGGGGTCTGAGCTAGGGCGGATGATTCGTATTACACGCGGAGAGAGAGCAGCTACACGACGCTAGATGCTCCGGATCGTCACCTCTCTATCTCCTCTCCGCCCTCGAGTATCTGCTGGGCTGTTGCATAGATGTCCTCAAGTCCTTCGCCCGTGTCCGAGCTAACTGGGATGACTGTTCTCCCCGCACCAATGGTCTCGAGCGCCTGCAGGAACTCAACGCTGATTTGGGTCTGTGCGTTAGTGCTGTCATCCAAGAGGGCGCTGAAGAGCGCGTAGTAGTCCTTGCTCCAAGACTCGATCCTTTCCTTATCGGCCTCAGAGAGAACATCCGCCTTCGCAAGCACAGGGATCATGGGGATAGGCATTCTGAAGTGCGTTGTGGCGGCGAGCATGAGGGACGACACGAAACCATTCGGGGTCTTTGCCAGGGCCGGGTCAAACAGGAAGGCGACAGCCGAGCTCTCGCGGCCAAGCTCGTCAATCACAACCTTGCTGCTCTGTCTGAAGGTGAACAGCTCCATCTGACCAGGAGTATCGATCAGGACGTAGTCAGTATCGTAGCCGTCGAGGACATGCGAGATCTCCTTTATGTTGAGCGCGAGCAGGTCCGCGGCCACGACCTGCGCGCCATTCGGTCCGAGTCCGTACTGCTCCATCACTTCTGAGAGCTTGATCCAATCCCGAACATCGATATCGGGAGGATATTGAAGCGAGTCAACGCCCGGATCCAAGTTCACGGTGACGGCGTCGTAGCCCTCATTGCTGAGCCAGGTCTGAAATGCGCTCGTGAGAGTGCTCTTCCCGCACCCTGCCGTTCCAATGAAATAGAGGTTCTTGGCCGCCATTTCCTTGCTTCCCTAAAGCGCCAGATGGCGGGCCTGAAGGGATTCGAACCCTTGACCTTTCGGTATCCCCTAAGGATCCTGCTGGATTCTAAGTAAGAGCCGATTGCTCTACCTAGCTGAGCTACAGGCCCGCAAATTCGCAGTATAGGATGACTATTTATAAACCTATCGTGTTGGCAATGACCGCGTTTGACGACTGGCCAAGCCCAAATTGAACGCCGATCCTCGTAGGCGTCTGCAGCGAATCCCGTCTGATGTGAATCTGTAATATCGTGTTCGAGTCAAGAACAAACTGCACGGCCATCGGGTTCAATCTGACTGGTCACGCTCTCGAGAACTCCTTGACGATGTCGCTCAGCTTCTTCGAGATCCCCCTTTCCAAGGGAACGGCCTTGTGCTCCTTGAGAATGGCCTCTATCCTTTCGTTGGCGGCCTCGATCGAGTCCATGCCTCCCTTGCTCACGAGCTGTTCGAAAGACTCGTTCTTCCAAAGGAGGTGGACGTAGTAGTCCTTGACGTGGGAAAGCGTGTGCATCTGCCCGAGATAAGTCCCACCAATGCCAACCGACTTGATCAGGTCGATGGCGAGCGTATCATTGTTGACGGCCACACCGCTCAGCGTCTTAAGCGTCATGCTGGCGATCTCGTGGTCGAACAACAGCTGCTCATACGATAGCAGAGTGGAACCGTCCGGGACGCCCAGGCCGTTGATGACTTCGCCGCCAACGAGGCAGCTCGTCATCGTCGAGACCGTGTTCTCAATAGACGCCTGCACGCCGGGAACCTTCGCGCTCGAACCCATGCCGCCTGTGGAATTTGGGATCTTGCAGAACTTGGCCATCTCGACCGTCGCGGCACACAGTATTGTGCTCTCAGGGGACCCGCCCATGTACGCGCCCGACCGCGGGTCCATGACGGAAAGCACGGAGCCGTACATGAGTGGCGCACCAGCCTCATGCGCCTGCATCGCGCATGCCAAGGCCAATGTCTCTGCATGGTTGACGACCATATCCCCTGCCAGGGTGGCGGGCCCGCTCATGCCCGCCTGCGCCATGCCCGTGATGTGAACGGGAACATGGTTCTCGGCCCACACCATCGCTGCTTCAGTTGTCGGGCCCTCGAGAACCAATGGCGACACTGTGCACACCATCGCGCTGATGTAGTGCCTCTTCCTCAGCTCTTCGGCGGAGCCCGTGATCTCACCGGCCATCCTGACCTGAGCCCGCGCTTCCTCCGGAGTCGAGGTCGACTCAGTCAGGATATGCTTCTGGGTGTTTTCCATTGCGACTCTGACACCCTCGATCACGTGGATCCTCTGAGGAACGTCGTGGGCCACCACCATGGGCTCATAGATGCTGACGTACGGCAGCCAGTCCGACACTACAGCGGTCCTGCGGATATCATCCAAGGTCGATCTCCTCCTGGTCCTCGTCTTCGGTTCCCAGACAGCCACGCCACAGCCGTCAGTTGTGAAGTAGCTGTGCGTGCCGTCCAATGGCAGATCGAACTCCTTCGTTCTGCCTGCCAATGTGAATGACCTGGGCACCTTCTTGATCAAGGAATCGACGACTCCTAGGGGGAATCTCACAACATTAGTTCTCTCGTCGACCTCGGCGCCCCTCCCTTTCAGCGCAGCCCTTGCTGTCGGACTGTGGATCTTGATCCCGACCTCTTCCATGACGCCCAAAGCGGCCTCGTGGATCCTCTTCTTATCATCGTGGCTGAGCAGCTCTGCTCTGGTCCTCACTACGAACCTGTCTGCGAAGTTCGCCATGTTCTCGCTTCCTCCCGAATGCACGAAACGCCTTTTCGCGCTCATGAACTCACAAATGGATAGAGTTTGGCCCATCAGCATCAGTGCGTCTGAAGAACAAGTCAGTAGCTACGCTTCTCCAGCACGTCCGCCCCGATGCTCTTGGAGTACTCCCTGAGTATGCCATCCAAGTTCTTCTTGACCTCTGTCTCAAGAGGCTCGGGCGTGTGAGAGCTCAGGAGCTCGATGATCCGTTCCTTGGCCCTCAGCTTCGCGTCCTTCCCGCCAGATGTAGACCACTTCTCTCTGGGGAACCTGTCAGACAGCTTCGGGGCAAGATGTTCCTTTCTGAAGCGAAGGATCGTGTCGCGCTGCTTCAGGAAGCTGCCCATCGGCCCTGCCCTGCCTATGACCTCAATTGACAAGGTCTCCTTGTTGACCTCGACGCCGCTCGCGATCCTGTAGACGTTCGAGGCGATTTCGTCGTCAATCATCAGCTGAACTGGGGAGAAAGTGTTGAATGCCTCTGTGGATCCCAGGAAGAGGTCTGCGAAATCGGCACCCGTGAGAATAGCGGTCATGGCCGAGATGGTCTTCTCGTAGGCCGTCTGTCCGTCAGCCACCTTCGAGTCGCTCTGAACGCCCATGTTGCTCGGCAGACCGTAGTACTTCGCGAGTTGGATAGCACCTGCACCGATTAGAGAGAATTCAGGCGCTCCTGTAGCAGAGATGCCGGTTCTCATGTCGAGCGGGCATGATACTGAGCCATAGATTATCTTGGGGGCCTTTGTCACACAACTCGCGATGACCACAGCGCTGAGCACCTCAGCGTTCTGTTGAACCAGAAGGCCCGCGAGCGAAACGGGAGCAGTGCCGCCTGCGAGGGCCATTACAGTGACGAAGACGGGCATATCCATCCGAGAGTAGCCAAGAAGAGCCTCGAGCATCGTGTGCTCGTGGCACAGCGGGCTTATTGGATCAACATAGCCACAGAAGAGGGGCGTCTTCCTGAGCTTCTCCCTGTCTCCGAGGATCGCCTCCCCCAACCTCAGGCTCAGCTCGACATCGGCAGCATCTGCGCTCCCTCCGAGGGTGCACTTCGAAGAGTTGATCAGCCCAGCCACCAGCGAAACTGCTCGCCTCGCCTTCTCCGGAACGTCGCTCAGGTAGACTGGAACGTAAGCGATTCTCGCACTGTCGAGAGCATCTAGCAGCCTGCAGCAGTTGATGCCATCTGTGAGCGTCGGTGACCTGACCATGTCCGTCTCTGGATCGAGATAGTACACGCACTCAGCACCAGGGCCAATCTTGGTCTTGCCATCCACGACGTCGATTGTGTTCTTCTCGCTCCGGGCGTGCCACTTGAAGTTCTTCCTGCAATTCTTGACGGCTTCCATGACGACTTGCTCAGGCATCTTGACAATCCTGGTCTTCTTGTCAACGGCCAAGCCCTTTCGCTCGAGGAGGCGCAAGGCGTCTTCTGAGTTCACCAAGACGCCCGTCTCCTTGAGGACTTTCAGGGTCGCGCCATGGATTGCTTCCAGATCGTCTTTCTCGAAAACTCTGAGCATCTGCTTCTGCGAAACCATAGGCCCTCACTCCTTTGCTCGGAAGCATCTCCGGCAGCGCGAAGCACATGATGGCTTGAGGTTGAATTAAGCCCACGCCACCAGCTTACCTTCGGGGGGACAATATGCTTCTCTTAGATAAAATGGAGCCTAAGGACTTAAGACACGCACTGGAACTTCCATCACAACAAACCAATCCAGACCGCTCTTGAAATGCGAGAACTCACATCAGTGACAATGATATCTGCCCTGCAATGCGCACGGTGTTTCTGTCGCTGCGCCCAACAACCGAATGAGCGAGCAAATCGTACTACGCTGAACCAATGATCTTCACCTTCCCATGAGACAGGAGCGTCTTCGCAATACCTCTGGGCAACGATATGACATCTTCTTTCTTGAGCTTATAGTCCTTGTCTACTCCCGCGAATGTTGGCACGTCTTCCAGCACCCGGACCAGCACAAGATCGTCAGAAGCTCGTTCGGCAATTTCCTTCTTGCCCTCGCACACGCCCTCGCTCGGGACTTCGGGCAGTCCGACAGTGTTCTTTGGCTGAGCGAAGCGTGGGCCAAGCTCCTCGAAATCCGCCTTCGAGTCCTTGTGAGCTCCGAGGACTGAGGTCAGACTTGAGAAAAGCACGAGCTCGTCGGGGGTGAGGTTGCCGGTGTCCGGGTTGTCCCCAGCGACCTTGCGAAGGGCGAGCAGGGCGATCTTCCTCTGGCGCAGCTCGTAAATGCGCTTCGCCTTGTCGATTGCTTTCTTGAGTTGATCGTTGAGCATCATGCTCGCCTGGGACATGGGGTTCATCGCGATCTCCCGCTCACTCTCCTTCCTCACCGTCTTGATGTAGTAGCCCATC
>CAYOXJ010000105.1:4410-5298 GCA_964407905.1 uncultured Thermoplasmata archaeon | reverse complement strand
GTTCGTCCAGGTCGCGACGAAGCACAAGCTCGAGATCATAGGCATGAACGCCTATCTTGAGCACCCGAGCAGCATAGGCTTCTCTCTGTCATGCGCTGTCTTCGTCGACTACAGGAACCCAGAGGAGGTCAGGAGGTTCCGCGCGTTCCATGACGAGCTAAGCAAGCTGGCAGTCGCGTTCGAAGGCACGATGAGCACCTTCATGAGCGACACGTACCAGAAGGCACCGTATCTTGAGGTCGAGCACGGTGCCTCGTTGAGGTACATGAGGGAAGTGAAGAGGCTCTTCGACCCGAAAGGGATCCTGAATCCCGGAAAGAAGTTCCCTCGGGAGGCCGAGAAAAAATGAGCGGCCTCGAGGATTTCAGAGATGAGCTCGAGACGTGCTTTGGGACCTCGTGCGGATTTTGCGAGAGGGGGTGTCCAGTCTATCAGGCGCTCAAGGTCAAGACGTTATCTATGAAGGGTCGGAACAGGACCATGCTCGGGCTGTTGCAGGGCAAGTTCGACATCACGCCCGCCGTCGTCCAGGCCGCGTTCGAGTGCACCTTGTGCGGGAACTGCGACAGGTGGTGTTCGCTGAAGAACACGGACCACACGAGGGCGTTCAGGGAGCACCTCCTCAAGCACGGCATCGAGCCCATGAAGGAGCACTCCTCGCTTCTGGCCAGCATAAGAAACTATGGAAATCCGTGGTTTCAGCCCAGGAGCGCAAGAAACAGATGGACGAAAGGATTGAACGTTCCGAAGGTGGCGCTTGGACAACGGGATGTGTTGTTCTTTGCAGGATGCACTTCGGCAGTCACGAGGCAGCTGAACCGCAGCCTTGTCGCCAGCGCAAAGCTCCTTCAGAAAGCTGGCGTGAGGTTCGCGACCATGGGTGTTGAC
>CAYOXJ010000105.1:0-4400 GCA_964407905.1 uncultured Thermoplasmata archaeon | reverse complement strand
GGTGTTGACGAGCCGTGCTGCGGATCGACTCTGTTGAGGGTAGGCCAGACAGATGCATTCAAGGAACTCGCCGCGGAGAACGCCAAGAAGTTCAAGTCATTGGGCATAAAGAAGATCGTGACCGCCTGTCCTGGATGCTATGCGACTCTCAAGAAGACCATTGAGGAGTTCGGCACGAACATCAAAGTCACTCATGTTGCCCAAGAAATCGCGGACCTAACGAAGAGCGGGAAGCTGAGGCTCAAGAAGTCCACCGAACGGATGACCTACCACGACCCATGTCATCTCGGCAGGCTGGGCGGGGTTTTCGAAGAGCCGAGAGAGATAGTCCGGGCCGTTGCCACATTGGTCGAGATGCCGAATAACAGGTAAGAAGCGAGGTGCTGCGGCGCAGGTGCTGGTCTGCAATCTGCGTTTCCAAAGCTGTCAAGGGAACTTGCAGCAAAGCGCATCGCGGAGGCGAAATCCTCCGGCGCAACAACGCTTGTGACGTCATGCCCGTTCTGTGAAACCCAACTGCGAACGGTGCCCGGAATAAGGGTGGTAGACCTCTTTGAGCTGCTCTTGGATGCGGCCCAGGAGAATGAGAAGAACGAGCCCTTCAAGAGCGCATCGTGAGAGGTATCATTGCTCAGGCGATCGGCTTTCTCTTCATCTCGCGCTCGCTCTCTCTTATGACGTCTCTGGCAATCGTCCATATCACAAGGAATGTGAAGGCCACACCCAGGGACAACGCGCTCGACCAGAGGATCTTCGTCGGCTCCGAGGCATCGGTGACCGCAATGTACAGATACATCAGCGCAATGCCGATGACTGCGAACGCTGCAGCTAGCTGAATAGAGAGCTTCGACACTTGTGACACCGTTCCGATTTCTACCATTTTAGCCCCGATGGCCAAATATCCAGTCCTGACGTACTTAAGCGTTTAGCTGGATTTCCTGGCGGAAACGACATGCTCGAAGAAGGGCGAATGTCATTCCGATACGCGCAATGATCGGCCACGGCGTATGTTAGGCTTGAGCTCCGAGGCGTTCTTCTCGCCTATCACACGAGCTCGTAGGCTATCCGTTCTCGGTCCTTTCCCTTGTTCTCCCGTTTCGTAATCCTGATCTTTCCTATCTCAGAAAGAGAGCGAACATGAGTGCCGGCACACGGGCACACGTCGAACTCCTCGACCTTCACGATTCGCAGCTCCTGCACCGATCTCGGGAGTAGGTCAAGGTTGGCCCTCTGAACATCGATGTTCTTCTCCAGCTCGGCCCTTGAGGCCGTGCATATCTCGACCTTCGCTCCAGAGGCGAGGATCTCGTTGCATTTCCTCTCGACTTCGGCGATCATCTCGTCGGTGAACTTGACTGGGGCGAAATCGATCCGGGATCGGTCATGGTACAGCTGGTTGCCAACGGTTCGGGCTCTGTAGAGGTCGTATACAACGCCCGAGACGATATGTTGAGCTGTGTGCATCCTCATGTGCGCGTACCTTCGCTCCCAGTCCAGCACACCGTGCACGTTATCAGGGACGATGTCCGGGTTCTGAACGAGATGGTGTCTCACGCCCTCCTTCTTCGTGACCTCTTTCACCTCGGCCCTGCCCCCGGGCCATTCGAGATGCCCGATGTCCGAGGGCTGACCTCCTCCGAGCGGATAGAATGCGGTCCTGTCGAGGAGCACATAGTCGAACCCGCGCTCGATGATCTTCGCATCGAACTCCTTGATGTAGTTGGATTCAACATCTTTCATGTAGAGCAGTTCGGTCATGGTACCAACTGGGCGGAAGGGAATGGAAAATGAGTGATAAAAGGAAATGGTTTATTCCTTGGGCGCGCCACAGTTCGGGCACGAGTGCATGAACATCGGATACTGGACGTTGCAGTTCTTGCACCTCATCATCGGGGTTGCGTGGTGCGGAGGCACTCCCGGCGGGACCTGAGCGGGCGCAGGCGGCGGCATGGGCTGGACGGGGGCAGGCGGTGGAACATATTGTGGCTGTTGCACGGCCACCGTCCCAGCAGCATATGGCTGGTACCCCACGGGCGCTTGAGCGGCAATCGCATCGCTCAGTTTGGCGTATGTCAATATGAGGAACAGCGCGGGCAGCACGAACCCCACAAGCCCGAATATGATCCAGATCAGGCTGTCGTTCTTGGCGTCGTGGAACCTGCCCTGGTCTATTGCGTCGATAACCGTCTTCTTCTCGAACACCCCGGCGAGGAAGCAGATGACCATCGCGAAGAACCCGAACACGCCGACGACCAGTCTCCCAGCGGTTGCGCGGTCAACGAGAAAGAGCACGAGAAACACGATGGCCAACATAAACCAAACAAACGCCATCAGGAAGAACATAAGCTGTGCCCACCACGCGAACTTCCTGCCTTCGGCTACTTCTCTCGGGAGCCACGGTGGTGCGGTGCCAGATGCAATGACCATACTTATAGGACTGCTCATACTCGAATGCCTCCTCTGATTCATCCCTTCGTCCGCCGCCCTCTGGCGACTACACCTGAAACTACATGATTACGATATATACTCTTTCCTGGTGTGAGTCCGCCCTGCCCTCTGAAACGTCGAGACCAACTCGGAGAACTCATGTCAGAGCTAAAGCGAGCCTGTCAACTTCATGCATGGCATCGAGCACCATCTTGGGCGTCACAAGGAACGGCATGCACCCCATCGTGTCCTTCGGATCGCAGGCTCTCTCAGCAGCCATAGGCAAGGCGCTCATATCCAGATTGCCAAGCTCTTTGAGCCGGACAGGAAGGCCCAGAGCCTTGCACCAGCGCATGACACGCTCGATCTCGCCCATCGGTCGCCTCTCGAGGACCATCTGGACGAGTGTGCCGAAGGCGACTATCTCACCGTGCGTTCTGGCAATTCCTGGGACAATGGTGAAGCCGTTGTGGATCGCATGTGCAGCGGCGCACCCTCCTCCGCCGAACCCGAACCCGCTCTGGAGCTTTATCGCCTCGACAATCGCCTCGACTGCTTCGGTCACCTTTCCCGACTCGACGTCCTTCCTTGCTTGCAGCCCATGAGCCATCAGAGTGTCGAAGCATTTCATGTTGACTTCCAGCGCGGCCTGAGTGGCCTGCTCGTTTGCCTTCTTGGCCCTCTGAGACGCTGCGTACGCCGGCTTCTCGAAAGCAGATGAGAGGGCATCGCCCATGCCCTGAACGATGTATTGTGCAGGGGCCCTTCCAACGACTTCTGTATCGACGAGCACGAGCACCGGCGCTCTGCTCAGATACATGTCCTCGAGGAACTTGTGGTCCTCGGTGAATACTACGGAGTCGGCCATGCCATCCGCGTTGGTCGCGCACTGCGTGGGCACAGTAAACGCCGGGACGTGCAGCTTCTCCGCGACCGCTTTTGCGGTGTCGACAGCCTTCCCACCGCCGCACCCGATGATGACATCCGCATCTAGGTACTCAGCCCTGGTCGCGATCTCATCGATCTTTGCCTTGGTACATTCCGTGACGGTGTCATCGAACCCAACCATTGGGACGGAAGCCGCGAGAAGGCACGCCTGAAGCCTCGCCTTCACTTTCGAGAAACTGGTCCTCCCCGCGACCACGAATGGCCTCTCGCCATACTGCCTCACATATGCGCCAAGCTGGGTCAGCACGCCAGCGCCCTGCACATATTTCGATGGAAGTATGATTCTTCTGACTCCGCTCTCGGGCACCGGGACCTCCCCGCAATCGTTCTGAGCAACGAACATACCAATCATGGTTTGTCTCCATTTCAAGGTTGCGCATGTCAGAATCGTAGCCGCGTCGAGCATCTCCCAATATTAATGCTGTCCGCAAAGGAATAAGTAGAATCGAGGGATAATAGGCCTCGGAAAGCTAACGAAGTGAACCTCTCGTTCAGCGGATAGCTGGACCGTGAAACTGATGAAGTACGAAGACTACAGGAACATATATTCTCAGCTGAGGAAGTCCGGTGATGTGGACTTTCTCTCTCGCAGGCTGGGACTGGACCGAGAGCTTCTTCTCGTGCTATACACACAGAGAACCGTGAGAGACGCCACGCGAAGGTTCTACATCGTGAAGAAGGACATCAAGAAGATTGCGAGGGAATGGCGCAGGGGCACTTCAATAGCGAGACTGGCGAGAATGATGAACTATCCACCTGTACTGCTCGGCCTCTTGCTCACATCTGAGATCGGCCTCACGCGAAAGCAGTTCTGGAAGTACGTGAGGAATCCAGAGGCCTGCCGTGACAGACGCCTCAAGAAGGAGCTGAAGCAGATCGCTGACGAGGACATGGTCTATTCGCCCAGGGGGGCCGAGATACAGACCGAGAGGGGTAAGTGGGGCGAGAAGAAGCTCCACGAATGGCTGGACAAGAGGCATCTGAAGTACAGGACCGAGGTAGACTTGAGGTCCACGCACACGAAG
>CAYOXJ010000104.1:0-5394 GCA_964407905.1 uncultured Thermoplasmata archaeon | reverse complement strand
ATTTCATCTATATGAATTGCGAGGTCGTGGACACGCAATACGGAGTGCTCCAGAACATCGGCAATAAGTTCATCGCGAACTTTGAAGAAAGGATACCATTCACTGGCTGGAGCACAGAGCGCGTCTACAATATCCTCAGAGAGAAGATCGACGAGGAGAGGCGCGTGATTGTCATCGCACTGGACGAGGTCGACAAGCTTGTCTCAAAAAGCGGTGACGACGTTCTCTATCATCTCTGCCGGATCAACGACGATCTGAAGAACGCCAAGGTCAGCGTGGTCGGCATCTCGAATGATTTGAGATTCATGGAGTTCCTGGATCCGAGAGTCAAGAGCTCGCTCAGCGAGGAGAAGATGGTGTTCCCGCCGTACAACGCAGAGCAGCTCAAGGACATTCTAGAACAGAGAAGCAGGCTCGCATTTGACGACAATGTGCTCGAACCGTCCGTCATACCACTCTGCGCCGCACTCGCCGCTCAGGAGCACGGAGATGCGAGGCGCGCGCTCGACCTGCTCAGAGTTGCTGCGGAGATTGCCGAGAGGAACCATCTGCCCATTGTCACAGACTCAGACGTGGTCAAAGCGAAGAACAAGATTGAGCTTGACTGTATTACGGAGGCGATACGCACTCTGCCCGTACAGTCCAAGCTGGTGCTGATGGGCGTGTTCCTCAACCACGAGCGAGGAGAGGCAAGGCTGACCACGGGCGACCTGTACGAGACGTACAAGGAGCTGTGTCAATGCACCTCGATGGCCATACTCACGCAGAGGAGGATCACGGACCTGATATCAGAACTTGATATGCTCGGAATAATCCACGCACGCGTGAAATCCTTCGGTAGAGGGGGGAGAACGAAGGAGATCGAGCCAAGCGTGCCGGTGACGGAGGCGAGAAGGATTTTGGAAGAGGACGAGATGCTGAGCCAGCTGAAGAACTACAAGCTGCGGTTCCAGACCACATTGATGTGAGCTCAGGGCCGCGCTGGAGGTTCATGGGCTGGACTCAGTGAGTCCTCTGCCTCCGTCTTTTTCTCTCTCACATCATCCTTCTCTTGATCTTCTGAGGTCTTCTCGAGCCTTCTCTTTGCGATACCGCGCTTCTCCACGTATGTCAGGACTATGTCCACCAGTACCGGAGAGATGACGATGAGCGCCAACGAGATCCAAAGGTTGCGCACGCTGTTCTCTGGGGCCGGGCTTCCAAGCGTGTCCGTGAACCAGAGTTTCAAGAGGCCAAACCACGGGATTTCGCCTCGAGCCTTTCCCTCGACCCAGCTGATGTCAACCGGCCTGAGCCCCGCACCCCCGATTTGGTCGATCTGGGTGTTATGATCGCCCTTCGTTATGAAACCGCTCTGAACCGGCTGTCCTGTCCGCGTGAAGCTCTCTATCATGCTTCCGACGTCCACGACCACCGACTGATCTCTATATCCAACGTGCAGAATCGTGAGAATGCTGGTCAGATGGTCCCATGTGTCTGCGGCGTCAGAAGCCTGCCACTTACCAGCAGCGTCCTGGAGCGAGTCTGATCTGTAGCTCACTCCATCCGGGTTCGCCTCGAGGAATATCATCGCCCTGTGGATGATCGGCGTGTAGGTGTCCTGGCCACCCTTCTTGTAGATGATGACGTCTCCATAGTCTCCATACGTCTTGTGTCCAGAAACGTAGCCGTCGATGTATGTCTTGATGTCCGAGACACCGTCGACTTTTTTCTTCAGCACGAGATCGCCTGTATCGATGGCGCCTATGTGGCTGATGTTCTCCTCGCTGTGCATCATGCTGTCGGACTCGACGACCACTATCGGAGGCCAAAGCCCTGTGTATGCATACATCCCCACGAGGACGCACGCTACGATCGCGAGGGCTATTGCGGTGTCGCGCAAGAACAGCACGAGAGGCCTGTATTTCTTTGGTATTCTCGAAGGCTTCTTGTCAGAGCGAACCACGGCGCTTACAGCGAAAGCCTCCTATAAAATGAATATGGTCAAGTCTGGCTCCCTCATCTTGGTCAGGACGTAGCTGCTATGACGTGCCTGAAAAGGTTGGCAGGGAAGCCCTCTGTCAATGACCATGGTTCTTGGCGACCTTCTTGAGATACTTCTCGATTTCAGCGGCAGTGCTCTTCTCAATCGGTTCAGGACGGTGTTCCTTGAGAATCCACCTCGCCTTCTCTTTCGTAAGGGCGCTCATGTCCTTCCCGCCCTTTCTCTTCCACGCCTCCCTCGATAGTCTGTCCAGGAGTGAAGGGATGAAGTGTTCCTCTCTGTAGTGGGCAAGCGTGAAGGGAGTGCCGAGATAGCTGGCCGATGGCCCAACCTTCAGGATCTCATCGACTGCTAGGCTCTCTTCGCTGACCTCGATGCCCGTGAGGATCCTCGAGATCATTCCGCAAATCTCGTTGTCGATAATGAGCTTCTCATAGGACATCGTCAAGCTCCCCTCCAAGGACCCCGCGGCATCGTAGATGAAGTTCATGCCAGCCATCGCTGCCATCAGCAGTGTCGTCGATGCTTCGATTCCGGACTGAGCGTCAATGACCTTCGAGTCGGTGTTGCCACCTGTCCCTCTGGACGGAAGGTTGTAATACCTAGCCAGCTGCGCAGTGGCGACGTTGAACAACCCCACCTCAGGACCCCCCAAGGCCGCCAAACCAGTTCTCATGTCAAGCGCTGCCGAGACAGTGCCGTACATCACAGGACATCCCGGTCTTGCGAGCTGCGAGACCATAATCCCCGAGAGCACCTCCGCATTCTGTTGCACGAGCAGCCCAGCTAGTGTTGCCGGCGCTGTCCCTCCCGAGAGCGCCTCTGAGGCGTAGAGCACAGGCTGGTTGTACTTCGAGTGCAGAAGTGCCCCTTCAATCAGTTCCTTGGAGAGCTGCATGGGACTAACGGGATTCATGAACCCCAACAACATGGGCTTCTTGATCAGCTCTTCGTGCCCGCCCCTTATGATGGCCGCCATGTCGATGATTTCCTGGGTCATCCTCGTGCCATAGTTGTATCCGTCGCTCGTCTTGACCGAGTTCCTCCAGTTTGCCCATATGTGATAGAGCGGCTGGAGGTCATCCGGAACGTCGATCGGAGTGGTCCCTATTGACACATGATGTATGTTATCGCAGTAGTCTGCAATCTTGGCAACGCTTTCCGCGTCTTGCAGAGTTTCTGAACGGATTCGTCCCTCCAGGTCGTGGATCCTCGTAGTTTGGCCAGCTATCGAGAAGTGTACCTTCTTCGCGCCCATATGGAGCCTGTACGTTGGGTCTCTTCCATGCAAATAGAATTCAGACGGCGCCTTCCTCAAGGTTTCCATGACGAGCCCCTCTGGCATGCGAACCATTCTCGTCCTGGGATCGGCTTCCGCGCCTGCGTCTGCAAAGAGTTTAAACGCATTGTGCTCCCAGACCTTGATCCCGAGCTTTCTCAAGACTTCCATTGTGGCGCCATGTATCATGTCAAGTTGCGCTTTGGAGAAGATTTCGAGCTGTCCGCCGATTGGCACCCTGATCTGCATCGTGCGCACCGTTTGATGAGGCCAGCACGGGAATGGCAATCTGAGATATCTACTTGTCACTGTCGAGCAGACAAAGAAGAAAGCGAAGAGGTTTTTGATCCACTGCTCAGCGCTAGCATGGGCACGAACTGTAGCTGTTATTGTAGCTCCAGGCGTAGTTCCAATCGTATGGCTCATGCATGGGGCAGAGACAGTCGCAGTCCCCTTGGCTGTTGTTGTAGCCATAGCCTTCGCCGTAGTGCCCTCCGCCCATCATGTCATGGCCGCTCATCATGCCGCCCGAGCCGTCGAAGCGGCCTTGCTGCGGACCCTGCATTCCGTAGGTGCTTGCGCTTGATCCGGAAACGACCACTATGCCCGTAACCGCTATCACCGCAGCTAGGGCAACTAGCGCGAGTGCGATTGCCGTCTTCATTTCTTGTTCACCTCCTCTCTGCCTCGGACTACAGTGCTTCCGAGGCTTGACGATGGAGTTTTGGGTGAAATGGTACAAGGAACTATCCTGAAAAGTGGTGGAAACCTTTTCACAGAGGTGAAAAGCGTCGCTCAAAATGGCCGAGATCAGGGCTCGAGCTTGATTCTGATCCTGTTGGTAGAGCCATACCGTTCCTTCGTGATGACTCCTTTCTTGAGAAGTCGGTCGAGCACACGGGTAACCTTTGCATTCGACATCTTCGTGCTCTGTATGATGTCCTTCTGCAGGGCCTCTCCGTTCGAGTCCATGAGCGCCTTGAACATCGTCCTCTCATCTCCGGTGAGGAGCCTCAGCACAAGGTAGTTGTGTGCTGCCCGCTCGGCCTCGACATCGATCGTGGCCGTCAAGGGCTCCGGAGGAGCGCTGCGCCGCTCCCCGGGCCAGCGGATGGGAGCTCCTGCAAGATCGGGGGCGACCTGTCGGGAAGGAGCACCTGTCATCGTTGGTGGCAATGGCTCGTACTCCTGCCAAAGGACTATGACCATCAGAGAGACAACCAAGACGGCCAAAGATGCCGCAATAAGCCCCACGTTTGTGGAGCTGTATGCCACGCGCCCGTTCATCATCCCCATGTGATCCGTCGAGTCCGATTGCGGCTCGGGGGTGAGAAGGGCATAGGCCAGGACGGCGATGGCTGCAATGGAAATTGCAGCTGCAGCTATCTTGATCCATCGCATCATGTCCAAGTCCTCATGGTTGATACCGACCTAAGTGAGGGCACCTTATTTCTATACTTCGCCATTCCTCATTGGAAGCCCTGCCCCGCTGAGCAGTGAACAGAAAGTTAGAAATGCCATGAGAGGGTACAGGCCTGAGAGGGTGCGTTTGGGCCAGCATAGAGACGACCGGATCTCCAAGGACCACTACTTCATGAACATCGCGATTGAAGTGTCGAGGAGGAGCACGTGTACTAGGAGACAGATTGGCGCGATCATCGTCAGTGATGTTGGAGAGATCAAGAGCACAGGCTACAACGGGAATCCGAGGGGGCTTCCTCACTGCAGTGAGATAGGCTGCATCAGGGACAAGCTTGGGATACCGTCGGGCACGCGGCTGGAGACCTGCACCGCGGTGCATGCGGAGCAGAACGCCCTCATCCAAGCTGGCACAAATGCGCGCGGCTCAACTCTCTATTCAACAATCGTGCCTTGCCCTATATGCGCGCGCATGATTCTCAACGCACAGATCGCGCGCGTGGTCTACATCGACGACTATTCTGACCTCACGGGCGTGGAGCTCCTTAGGCAAGCAGGCACCAAGCTGACAAGGATTAGCAAGAAAGAGTTCGAAGTCAAGCTCAAACGCTGAGATGCGCAGGCCCGCAAGTCCTTTTCGAGCATCGTTTGACTGCGATCACGATATGCTCGTCGTTGTCTCCCCCTGTGTCGATGGGTGTCGAATCAAAGG
>CAYOXJ010000103.1:0-5445 GCA_964407905.1 uncultured Thermoplasmata archaeon | reverse complement strand
AGGAGACCAACTTCTTGCTCTCTTCGCGAAGAGATACGCAAGGAAGAAGGCAGTGGTCACTGTCGATGCCTCAATGGCCATAGACGACTACATCGATGCGAAGGTCTCGCGCGTGCGCGTTGGAGACGTCTTTGTGAGCGAGGAGGTGAAGAGAATCAGGGCGGAGTTCGGCGGAGAACCGTCGGGCACATGGATCTTCTCCGACCAAACCTTCGGTCCTGACGGAATCCTCGCCGCTGCCAGATTGGTTGAGATTGTTGGCAAGAAGAAGCTCTCGGAACTCAGGAAGAAGATACCTAGGTACCCAATCCTTCGCGACGCAGCCAAGTACGATCCGAAGAACAGGGTAAAGGTGCTCAAGGCAATCAAACGAGAGATGAGATCGATGGAGTGCGAAGAACTCCTTACGTTGGACGGCTTCAGGCTTCAGTTCGAAGATGGATGGGCTCTCGTCAGGCCGTCTGGTACCGAGCCGAAGATCAGGTTCTTGTCCGAGGCCAGGACCGAGGCGAGGGCCAGAGAGATAATGAATACGATATCCAAGGCGGTCAGGAGGTGCGTCCGATCATGAAGGGCTACATACTCGCCGCGGGCGAAGGGCTCAGGATGCGCCCCCTGACATCGAACATACCCAAGCCGTTGCTGCCGGTCGCGGGCAAGCCCTTCCTGGAGCACAATATCGAAGCCCTCAAGGAGGCGGGCATCAAGGACCTCATACTTCTCGTCGGCTGGAGAGCGCAGCGCGTGAGAGAGCACTTCAGGGACGGCAAGGACTTCGGCGTCAAGATCGAGTATGTCGAGCAGAAGGAGCGCCTGGGAACCGCCCATGCGATTGGGATGGTCAAGGACATGATCGATTCTGCGTTCTTCTGCCTGTACGGCGACGTGGTGCTTACGAAGGAGGGCGTCAAGGGCGTGGCGGAGCACTACAAGAAGGTCAAGGGAAGCGTGATGGCGCTCACGACCGTTGATGACCCGAGAAGATATGGGTGCATCACGGTTGCCGATGGCGTCGTCAAGGACATCGCCGAGAAGCCCGAGGTGCCTGAGAGCAACACGATCAATGCTGGTGCGTACGTTCTCGGGCCAGAGATATTTGAGGCGATCGCAGAGACGAAGAAGTCTCCCAGAGGGGAGCTCGAGATCACAGACTCGCTCAAGATACTGATGAAGAAGGCCCATATCTACGCCCATCTTCTGAAGGGCGAATGGATCGACGTCGCGAGGCCCTGGGACCTGCTCGAGGCGAACAGGATTCTGATGGACGGCCTCGAGAAGGACATCGAGGGCGAGGTCTCCGACCGCGCAGTAATCATTGATAATATACAGGTCGGCAAAGGGACGAGGGTGCTGCCGGGTAGCTACATTGTCGGCCCCACGATCATCGGTGAGGACTGCGAAATCGGACCGAATGCCTACATCCGCCCGAGCTCGTATATCGGGGATCACTGCAAGGTCGGCTCTTCCGTCGAGATCAAGAACTCGATAATCATGAGCCACACGAAGGTGCCCCATCTTAGCTATGTTGGGGACAGCGTCATCGGCGAGAGGTGCAATTTCGGGGCGGGCACGAAGGTTGCCAACCTGAGGCTTGACGAGAAGGAGGTCCAGGTGATTGTCGACGGAAAGAAGACCGGCTCAGGACGTCGGAAGCTGGGTGTCATCATGGGGGACGATGTCAAGACGGGTATCAACGCGACGATAGACGTGGGAACGATCATCGGCGAGGGCACGATGATTGGCATGGGCGCCGTGGTGAGGGGAACAATCGCACCAAAGAGCCGCATATTCTGAGCCAACGTTGATATCCGAGCGGATGCCATCGAGACCGCGGATGTGATTGAGATGGCCGTGCTCTGTGCCCGCTGCGGTGCCCTCAATTCGGACGACATGTCCTTCTGTGTCAGATGTGGTCAGACGCTGTCGGCTGAGATGAAGGCAACGGAGTCTGACATCGCAGCTTTCCAACGCGAGATCGCGGCAGACCGGACGAGCCATCTCCTCGTTCAGATCGCTTTCATTGGAGGCGCACTATTCGCTCTCCTGACGTTGGCGTTCGTCTCTCTCGTCAAGGTGACGGCTATGCAGCTCGTGCTCCTGATTACTATTGTCATCTCGCTTCTGATCCTGGCCGCGCTCGTTGTGATACGATTGGGTGGGGGAAAGCCGCCAGCATCTGAGTGATCGCACCGGCACGCCAAGTGTCGCTAGTCTACTACCTTCAGTTCCTTTCGGGCGCCTCTGCCATCGTATGCTGCCCAGCTTCTCCTGTCATAGGGCTCGCAGACGATGATGTGCACCCAGCCGAACCGCCGAAACAGGTCCAGGTCCGCCCCCGAGGGCCTGCAGCTTCCAGAAGGATGTGAATGCGCCGTCCCGACGACTGTGAAGTCTATTGGGAGATTGTGGAGCCTGAACAGCGCAGACCTCTCACCAGAAATCGTGCCGGGCAGCAGTATCAGCTCGTGTATCACGCCCTTCCTGGCCCTCAGAATGGCCCCGAACTCCTCAGGATAGCTCGACCTCGATGCCTCGAGGATCATCTTGAGCGTCCGCTTCTTGATGCTGTGTATGTTGGCTCTCTCGTCCTTTGAGAAATCGAAAAGAGGCATCCTAGGCTACCTTCTCCAGTCCGGCTTTCTTCCTCATCTCGTCGATGAACGCATTCGCGTTCACCACGTTCACAACGATCTCTTCGACCGGCCGCTTGAGCAGCCGGCCCATGAGATGTTCCTTGTCTAGCTTCAGCCGCACAAGGTTGCCAAAGGACGAGGTCACGAAGAGGATCTTGGGGATCGGGGAATACCTGACGCCGATGCCGACCCTGATGCCGCCCCTGTGGATCGACGCCTCCTTGACATCCTTTATCCAGATGTACGGCACGGTGGCGTTCAGGAGCACCCCCATCTTGAGCCTCAGGGCCTTCTCGCCCGCGAGATGATGTGTGATCAACGACGGCACCAGAAACAGAAAGAGCAGAACTCCCTCGAGCCCGGCGAGCGTGAACCAGACTGTCCGCCCAAAGTCCTCTTTGGAGCTGTGGCCCAGGTACACCAATACAGCTGTGAGAACAACGTACAGCCCGGTCCCGATGACGAACCAATGTTTCGGATAATCTATCCTGGCTGCTTCTACCTTCCTTGCGTTCATCCGATCGTCGGTCTCCGATTCAGTGTCTCTGCACAGCGTAGGGCGACATCGCGACGAGCTTCTCCTCGAGGTTCCTGTAGAAGTCGTCCTTGAAGCTGACGAACCGAGCCTTCTTGCCAGAGGCGGTGAAGACGATCTTCTCGTCACCGCACATCTCGTACTCGCACTGGCCGTCGATGACCATGATGCACTCTCGGGGATCTCTGATCGTGAGCGAGACCTTGCTCCTAGCCGGCACGACGAACGGCCGCGCGGAGAGCCTGAAGGGCGCAATCGGCGCAATCACGAGCGCCTCCACTCTGGGGTCAATGATAGAAGAGCCGACGCTCATCGCGTAGCAAGTCGAACCAGTCGGAGTCGCAACTATGAGGCCATCGGCCCTCATCTCAGTGGCGGGCGTTCCGTCGACCGAGATCGCGAAGTGCCGCATCTTCGCGATATGGGCCGTGTGGATCACGGCTTCGTTCGTGGCGTCCTCGAGCCTCTTCCCGTTCATGACCGTCTTGAGCTTCAGCCTCTCGTCGATGTGGAACTTGCCTGCCAAGATCTTCTTGACGGCCTCCTGGATCTCGCTTGCATGGATCTGGGTCAGGAACCCCAGGACGCCCGCATTCACTCCCAGGATTGGAGTTTCCGTGCCCTGCAATGTGCGCAGAATGGTCCCGTCGCCGCCTATCGTGATTATCACATCTGCCTTCAGGTTCGGGAGCAGAACGCCCTTCTTTCCGAGCGCCTGCGCCGCCCTGCTCTCGATCACATAATCCTGGCCCTTGAGCGCCTCGAGCACCTTCTTCGCGACGGGCTTGAACTGTCTGAGCTCCGGGGTACCTGTGATGCCTATTTTCGTAGTACCAACTCCTTGATCCTCGGGTCGCCATAGGCCAGGAAGTTCTTGCGGTCGTCGAGGTTGAAGCCCATGTCTAGCTTGTTGCCATCGAGGTCGACCACTTCGCCACCCGCCTCGCGGAGTATCAAGCTACTTGCGGCTATATCAACGACTCGTATCATCCTCTTGAAGTTGGTGCAGTTCATGTAATGGGCCTGCACCGCACCCTGTGCCACGAGACACATCTCGAGCGACGCGCAGCCGAGCGTTCTCACCCTTTGGCAGAACCGCTTGACTCTTTCCGTCTCAGGAGCAGAGTCGACACCGTCGAAGACGATGAAGACCGCGTCATCCCTGGTGTACTTCGAGACCGCTATCCTGTGGCCGTTCAGCTCGGCCCCACCACCCCTGCGCGCGTAGTATGCATCGCCCGTCACAAGGTTCTTGACGAGGGCGAAATCGCAGTCTGTCAGCTTCCTCTTGCCAACCGCCAATGAGACTGAGAAGAATGGTATCCCGCGGGTGCAGTTCAGAGTCCCGTCTATCGGGTCGACAACCAGGACCTTCTTCGCTCCGCGGTCTATGAAACCCGCCTCCTCGCTCAGGATGTTGAGCTCGATCCCCTTGTCGTCGAGGAACCCAAGCACTGCGTCCTCGGCGTACTTGTCGATCTTCGAGGTCGCAGAGCCGCTCGCGCCCCTTCCGACCGGGATGTGTCCATCGTACCCGTGGGGGAGTTCCCGATATCTCTCGTAGACCTCGTCCGCTATTCTGTTCAGCTCGGGCTTCACGGCCAGATATTAGAGGATTTGCCTATATTACTTTCCGGGAGCCTTCTCCTCTTTCCGCCTTGGGAACGAAACCCCAGCGGACTTCATCATCCGCGTTATGCTGAGATCTGCCTCATAGGCTTCTGCAAGCTCCGAAGCCAGATCCGAAGGCATCCCCGCGATAACGAGACCGTCCCTGAACAACTTCGCGCTCTTGTGGGCTTGCTTTCTCAATCCCAGGTATCCGAGGCCGAGCTTGAGCGTCAGGACTGGCGTGTAGGCCATCACGGTCGCAACGGCTTTCACTCTGTCCGTATGCCTCAGTCCTCTTCGTCAAGATTCTTCATCTTCTCTCTTATGCGCTTCTCGATCTCCTCGCCGATCTCGTCCTTTCCCCTCGGGAAGTGTCCGATAACGTGGCCGATCATGCCGCCTAATGAGAAATCCGCCATGAACTGCTTCGTGAGCTCAAAGGCCTCCTTCTCGCCCATCCCCATGTCCCTCATCTGCTTGTAGAACTGGGCGACGGTCGTGCCCATCTTCTGCGCGTTCTCAGTGCTGTAGATCTGCTTGCTTATCGACTCGATCAGCTTCGGGACTTCTGTTGAGACGACGTTCATGACCTCCTTGAGCTTCTCGACGTCGAACTTGTCTTCGTCCATGTCTTTCACCTTGACATCGAGCTATGAACGGTACCGT
>CAYOXJ010000102.1:0-5473 GCA_964407905.1 uncultured Thermoplasmata archaeon | reverse complement strand
ATGCCCTGGGATGGGTCGCATACTTTCCCGACGGACCATAGGGTGCCTCCGCCTCGCCGTCCGAGCCTATCGCGGCAAGCGGATGACGAATTACCATGATGACATCGTCCTCAGCGATATCGTGGAAGATGGCAAAGGCCCGGAGGTCCTCCTCGACCATGATGTCAAGTGCCGTCTCAGCTGGGTCCCTGCCCATCGCTTCTGCGATTTCAGTGATTGTTTTGTTGTCGTATCTTCTGTAGGCGTCGGACGAAAGCCCCACGACATTGATGTTCTCCCAGCCAGTGTCGGTCACGATATCTTCCATCGATTCAGTGGGAGTCACGAACTCGTGGGTAATCCTCATGCGTGTCTCAGGGTCTTTGATCCTATCGATGATTTCTTTTTTGCTTCCCTCTCTTGCCCATGGTTGGAGAAGCGTGTCCAGGGTGGTGCTAGAAGCCGTGTAGGGATACACATCGAAAGAGACATCGACTCCCTGTTCTCTTGCCTCCTCAATCATGGCGATCGTCCGGCCGACAGTCCCCCAAGACGGCCTGCCTTCTGCTTTGTGATGAGAGATCTCCACACGAGAGTGCGCTTCGCGGCCGATCCTAATAGCCTCTTCCACCGCATTGATGAGTCTTCTGCCCTCGTCTCGTATGTGGCTGGCATAGAACCCGCCCAAAGATGTGGATGTGGATGCCAGGCATACAAGTTCCTCCGTGGACGCATAGCATCCCGGTGCGTATATGAGCCCGGATGAGAGCCCGAACCCGCCCTGCAACATGGCGTCCGTCAGGAGCTGGTTCATTCTTGCCAGCTCATCCTCCCCTGCCTTTGTGTCCGAGTTGCCGATCACACACTGCCTGAGCGTGGATGCTCCGACCAGGGTGGCAACGTTGACAGATGTTTTCAAGTTCGAGAGCCTGAGCAGATACTCGTCCGTCGTGACCCAGTCGAGTCTCACCTCAGCGAATTCCGGATTCTTCAGCTTGTCCTCCAGAGACTCCCTTGCGACTCCGATGGCTGGAGCCGGAGATGAGCCGCAGTTACCTACCAACTCTGTCGTGATCCCCTGCCGGATCTTGCTTTCAGCAAGGGGATTGGCCAGGAGGCTGAACTCAGAGTGCGAATGGATGTCGATGAACCCAGGGCAGACAATCAGCCCCGTTGCATTCATTCTAATCGCACCTCTTGCCTCGGAGCGCTTGCATAATCGCGCAACCTTGGCATCGTCGATCGCCACATCAAGCAGCTTGCCGGGAGAGCCAGTCCCGTCAACAACGGTTCCCCCTTCAATCAGTATGTCATGCAGCGCTCGTTCCCCCCTTGGCTCCAAATATCCTCTGGGCTGGACTTGAGGAATCCCAACATGCCTATTTAACAGTTCTCCGGTTGGCGATGGAGGCAAACACGATTATGTCTCGTTGCGTTATCAAGGTGTTGAGATGAAGTACGATTTCAGATTCGTCAAGTACCAGGGTTGCGGAAACGATTTCATCATCAAGGATGAGCTGGAGGGCCCAAGAACCCCTGACCGCGACCGTAGCGCGCTTGCCAAGACGGTGTGCGACAGACATTTCAAAGTTGGTGCGGACGGTGTGATATTCCTCGAGCGAGCTAGGGGTGTTGATGGTTCCATGAGCAGGGTCAACATGAGAATCGGAATTCCCAGGACATGCACAGGGTGATGTGCCAAGGCTGAACTGAGGAAGCTGCGATTCGCTGTGCTCTATAGCGCCTTCACCTCCGCTTCGAACATATCCTCCAGATCCTTCTTGATCTCTCTGGGCAGCTCATCGATGGATGGCTTCGAGGAAATCGTCAAAGCTCTGTCTCTCGCACGCTCTACCATGTCAATCCGGCCGTCGCTGACCCATTTCTCATACGGCTGATGCTGGCCCAATGTCGGAAACCATAGTTCGGATCTGTATTTGGCCAGAGTCTCCCTGTGCCTCAAGAAAAACCCACCAGGTCCAACTTCCTTTATCGACTTCAGACTCAGGGAGTCGTCGGAGACCTTGATTCCTCTCAGCATGCGCTGAACATATGTCCACATTTCCGCATCTATTACAGCCTGCACCATCGATATGCATTTCGAACAGTCTAGGGAGCCTATCGCAGTGATCAGGTCTGCACCCGCGATGGCAGGGGGTATCATTGTTGCGATCTTCTCGTAGCCACATTGCATTCCAGGCACCTTCGCTGCTGTGGAGAACCCTCCCTCCTCGTTGGGAATACCCAAATGCTTTGCCAACTGGGTTGAAGCCGCGTCTGCAATCGCTCTCTCGCAGGAGCCAGAAGCATATGCGCCGGTCTCCATGTCCATCGGTCCAGCGAGAATCGAATGGAAGACAGGAGATCCCTTCTTCGTAAGTTGTGAGACGACGATTCCACCAAGAGTCTCAGCATGGCCCAGAGCTAGAGCGCCTGCTATTGTCACCGGAGCAGAAGCTCCCATCATGGGCATTGACATGTAGACAACAGGTATGCCTGACCGCGCAAACTCCATCGAGGCCTCAATCATACCTTCTTCGAAGACAAGCGGTGTAATGGAACATTGGACTGCCGAGAAGATCGGACGACGCACAAGTTCCTTTTCTCCATCAGTCAACATACTGGCCGCTTGAATCTCTACTCTTGCCATATGAGCGTTCAACGCTTCATGCTGAAGGTGCTTTCCCGTGTTCTCGAGTGTGGTGAAGAAAGCACGGAGCGACTGAACTCTTGCTGGAAATTCCCCTGGGTTGGCCATTGGCCAAATGAAATCAACAGGTTCGAGCGCCTCTGCTAGTCTGACGAATCTAGCAAGATCATCGTTCAGGGACATTGCTCTCTCGCTGGTGCGCGCATCGATTATGTCAGTGCAGATTCCGTCAGTCGACACCCATGGCCTGATGGTGGCAGGTATTGGCAGGTCATGTCTGCCGTCTCTCGAACAGAGCGCGAATTCCTTCTTGCAGTTCCTAATTGCCTCCGCCACCAAGTGCTCTGGTATCTTTGCCAGGAATGCCTTGTTATTCACTTCGGCGCCCGCGTCAGCAAGAAGCTTGAGTGCCTTTGCACTGCAGATGCGAAGACCAACCTTGGCAAGAATCCACAGTGATTCTTCGTGTATTCGCTCTGTTTCTTCCTTCTCAAGAACCGAGAAGCAAGCCCTCGCCATCGTAAGCCCCTCCGAGTTTCGTGGGGAGGTGAATGGCGAACTGTGATAAGTCTGTTCGCATTATTTGTTTCTCGCAAAAGACCAAAATCGTCTCGCAGGGAATCGCAGGTCTAGCTGCGTTCTGCTTTGTAGAAATCCTCGATGAAGAGCAAGAAGAGAGACTCCATCCTCCCTGAGTTGTATGAGAATGCCCTGAAAATCAACTCCTTGTGTTGCTGGCTCGGAACACGAGCCAGCACATGCGACCCCATCTTCCGCTTCTCCACAGAGAACACAGTCTCCACCTTCGCGCGCTGATGGTAGGCGTCCTCGTCGAACTCCCTATGATTCCTCCGCCTGAATCGTCCTCCTACCCTTATCCCCGGTCCCCGGTAGCGGACGGGGATCATCGTCCGCGCGCCCAGAACCTCCCGGGCGTACTCATGATTGCTCTCAGCATCGTAGCCCTTGTCTGCCACGACCAGCCTCACGGGAAGCTGGGCTGGCAGAACCTTCTCGAGCACTCTCACGAAGTCAGGCGAGTCGTTCGACGGACCACGCCTGAACTTCACCGCGACAATGAGCTGCTTCCTCGTCTCCACAGCCGCAGTCTGCTTCATGTAATGATGTGTCAGGACACCACGACGGCGTCCACCGATCTTGCTCTTCCTGTCCTCGAGCACGCGAGTGTAATAGGTGCTCGCGGATGTCGAGCTGAACCCCGTCGAGTCCACACCCAGATAGAGCACCCTTACTCTCGCATTCTCTAGAAACGCGAGGAGAAGGCGCTCAAGCCTTCTTGTGTCCGCACGCTTCGAGAACTTCTGGAGCGTCGTCCAGTGAGGCACTCTCCCCAATCCGAGTTCCTCGAGAAGCGGAGTGCAGACCTCGAGGATCTCGCAGAAGTCCCTGTACGACCTCCTGAAATGCTGGCGGAGTGCCAACAGGACCACATGCTGGTGGTCCGTGTACAGATGATTCGCGTACTTTGATCCCCGAAGAGGATATCGAGCCCTCTTCAAGACCATCTTCTGACGACGAACAATGCGAACCAGTTTATGCTGGTTCGACTTCTTCCCATCCCACGGCACGAGGCTATCCCATCCATGGAGTCCGGTCTCGCGGCGCGAGGCTGACGGACTCCTGGAAGGGGCCATATCGTGCCGACGTTTCTACCTTTCCAGAATGTCACCTTTCAAGGGTTTCTACAGAGCAGCTAGCCAGATAAGACCATATTGATGGAAAGACGATAGTGCAGAAGGAACGAGTGTATGTCTCATACGAAGATTAACATGCTCTGTATTGTGGGCGCTACCATCGGGGCATCGCCTGTATTTGCGAACGAGCCTCATTTATCTGAGGCGATCGAAAATGGTTTCAGAACAACATCCCGAAGTAGCTAGTCCCGCTCAAGGCGACGTCGAGGCTTTCAAGCCTGAGCCAATGCGAACAATCAATGTCCTCAGCATAGGCGCTGCTATCATTGGCATCGCATCCATCTTCTTTGCATGGGGGACGGAAACTGCAACTCCTGGTTATCCTGGCTCCTCGATAACCCTGTGGAACATGATGTTCGTCGACCCTGTTCTCCTGTACCAGTGGCTTCTGGGGGCCATGTTCATCATCTCCACTATCGCAGTCCTTTACTCGCCAGTCGCCGGATTTGCTCAGGTATTCTGGCTCACGCTTTGGGCGAATCACTTTCTAGAGTTCGGGGCAGACCATGGAGGTCACCTCATTGGCATAGTATTCTACTACTCATTGAGCTGGGGTTTCTGGCTTGCGACGGCGTCCGCAGCCATTGCCATATTTGGCATAGTCCATCCAATAGGTCCGGGTCTAAATTCGAAGACCCGCACCTTGAGGTCGCGCCTACTGACCATCTGCTCGATGAACTCCCAACTCAGGAATGACAAGATGATAGAGGACGCGACGCGAGTGTTGTCGTCCCCTTGATGTTCGCCCCGAAGAGTCGCCAGTTGAAAATCAATCAGAGTTACACTGGGCTGTCGCAGCTTCTTCTCACACGCGTTTCTCCGAGTGGGTTCGTCGTAGTACTTCTTCTCATTATCTACTTGTATTGAGTCGCTATAAATGTCCTACGAAACTCGAAGAAGATTGCAATCAAGAAAAAGTGGAAGGGTTTGGTGCGTTCTCGGAAAAGCCTCTATGATGAAGTGTCCCTTGTCGACTACTCGGTGCAGGCTATCTTCTTCTCAGCTCTCCCGATCTTCACGGATTCCGGGGGCTATCGGACATACCTCTATTCGCGGTTCTCCCGCACTATGGTGACTTCGTCCCTTGTCAGGGATTTGCCCCAATCCATAGGTCGCACTCGGAGTGCAC
>CAYOXJ010000101.1:0-5574 GCA_964407905.1 uncultured Thermoplasmata archaeon | reverse complement strand
CGGTACACGTCGACATAGCGCGTGAGCTCCTTTGCGATCTCTTCTTCTGACAACTTGTCCCCGAGCGCCCTAGCGATCTCCTGCACGTGGGGCGCTAGTTTTTCGAGTTCCATAAAGGCCCCCCTGAGCAGCCGTTTTCTCTTCGCTGCTAGTTTGACAACTCGGCCCGTGCATATAAATGGTTAGGCTACGGGCAGCCGAAAGTGAGCACGGGCCTAACGGCGCTCAGAGACGAACCTGCGCACACTCTCGATGTCCCAGATGATCAGCGAGATCTTCTCCCGGCCAATGATCTGCTCTACCCCCTCGTACTTCTCCCTCAGTGCCTCGATCGCCTTTTCGTGCACTTCCTGAGGCACAGTCCACTGGCTCGAGTAGGTCCTGCTCTCGTAGTCGTTGATCATATCCTCCGCGCTTATCGGGTGCTCGTGAGTCGTGATGACCCGCGATGAGTCGGGCGGGAGGATTTCTGGAAGCTCTCTCTCCCTGAGACCAGGGTGGCAAACCTTGAACCCCAGCTCCTCGCATGCTTGGTCGTAGAATCTTCTGAGCTCTTCCGCGGGCGACTCCTCCTTGCTAAATGCTACCGACGCGAAGTTGCGCTTCGTGACGCGGCCGATCTCCTGCAGGGCGCATTTCCAGGTTGAGATTAGATGGAGCACGTGAATGCTGATCGTCGTGTCAAAGACGGAATCCCTGAAGGGCAGGTTGCAGACATCTGCTCTGACGAGGTTCTCGGTTCCCTTGTCCCTGGCCCTTCGCAGCATGCGTGAGGAGACGTCAATCCCGATGACTTCGCGTCCCCTTGCTTGGAGCGGCTGCGCGAACCTGCCGGTGCCAACCCCCGCGTCGAGAGTTCTCTCACCTTTTCTCAGGACTCCTTCGAGCGCGTTGAGGATATCCTCCATGATCGTGTCTGGGTATCCCCTGGTCGCATCGTATCTGTCCGCGATTCTGTCGAACGAGACTCCCAAGGCCTTGGCCTTCCTGTCCGTCGCGGATAGTGGTCCGCTCGTATCAAGATTCACACTGCCTCCAGAATCCTGCTGGGGCCAATGTCAGCCTTTTCGAACTGGATTCGATAGTTGTTCATTCACATGTCATTTCTTCTCATCCAATTCGATTCAAGGTCTGAAAATCCGAAAGCCATCGTTTTTCTGGTTTCGAGGAACCTGGCATACAGAATAAATACATATCAGCGCTATATGCCCTTTCGAGACTGCGGGGGGGCTGTTCAATGGCAACTGAGTTCGAGCTGTCAGTCACTGGGAACACGAAGACCTTGCTGGATTCTATCGCGGTGCTTGCGGACCACAAGATCAATCTGTCCACGGTTGCGACCGCTAGGGTCGATGACAGGTATGTGGTCAAGTTCATCACGAGCGACGATGAGGAGGTCCGGAACACGTTCATGAAGGCGGACATCCCGTTCAAGGAGAGGCGTGTGCTCGTGGTAAATGTTCACGACAGGCCTGGGGAGTGGGTGAAGGTTGCGCGGTGCCTCGTGAGCGGGGGCATTGAGATCAATGCGAGCTACATGCTCAGCAAGAACGGGACCACGATGAGGTTTGTGTTCGTCGTGGACAACCACGACAAGGCCAAGGGCATCGCGAAGCAGATCACCGAGTGCAGCGTCGATTAGCAGCACGGAAATATGGGCTGTCCCCTTTCGTGAGCATCATGTGCGAGTCATCGGTCTACCTGTTGAAGGATGGACAGCGGACGCTCGTAATGGCGGAGGCGGTGAAGGTGCTCGTCAGCGGCGCCACCGTCACATGCATCGACACCCTCGGCGAGAGGAAGGTCCTCGAGCGGGCTGAGCTGGTCGAGGCGAACCTTCTGAGGCACGAGATACTTCTCAGGTCCCGCGAGGACTGATCTCCTTGGGGATCAAGCTGGCTGTCGCGGGCAAGGGCGGTGTTGGCAAGACGACGATCGTGGGCTCTCTGGCCCGCGTGTGGGCAGCGGATGGGCTCAAAGTCCTCGCTGTCGATGCCGATCCCGCAGCACATCTGCACGCCATCCTGGAGATCCCAGCCTCTGAGATGCCTAGGCCCATTTCCTCAGAACTTGACCTCATCGTGGAGAGGACGGGCGCCAGGCCCGGCACGACTTCGGGCCCGTTCTTCAAGCTGAATCCGAAGGTGGACGACATCCCGGACAAGTACTCGAAAGTGGGCGCAGAGGGCGTGAAGCTCCTGGTCTTGGGGACCATAAAGGCCGCTGGTAGCGGATGCTTCTGTCCAGAGAATGCGGTTCTCCGGAGCCTGCTGGAGCATGTGATTCTCGAGAAGGACGAGGCTGTGGTGGTCGACATGGAGGCTGGTCTTGAGCAGTTCGGGAGGGCCACCTGTCGGGGAGTGGACATGCTGCTGATCGTAGTGGAGCCGGGAGCGCGATCGGTCGAGACCGCCACCAGAATTTCGCAGCTCGCCCAAGAAATGGGCGTCAAGCATATTGGCGTGGTCGCGAACAGGATAAGGAATGAGAGGGAGGAGAAGGCCGTTATAGGCCTTCTCCAGCAACATGGACTAGCTCTGCTCCACGCATTGCCGTATTCAGATGCCCTCTCATCGGCTGATCTCTCTGGGCTCTCGCCGTTCGTGGTATCTGGCGCAGAGCAGTGGGTATCGACCGTCAGACAGCTCTCGCATGCGATTTCAAAGAAGCTGGGAAAAGGCCCAGTTTGAGTGCCTCGAGTGCGCTCATTGTCAGTAATCATCTTCAATCGTCGCCTGTCGAGGAGCGTAAGCGAAAACGTTTTAGTAGAATCAACTGTATCCGTCAGATGCCGATAAGAACTGCCGAAGTCGGCCTATGGCCAGGTACTTCGATGCGTGTCGAGAAATATTGCGCACAGGATTTGTCCGCGGCAAGTGATGATCTCTGTTTGTGCGATGAGTTGGACCCAGACGAGATTCTGCGCGTCAATCCCTCTGCTATGCCCGAGAGGGTCTTCGAAAGCTGTGCAATCTTGGCCTGTCATATTGTCTTCCTCGAGCGTGTCGCATCGAAGCCCGGGCTGATGATGTCTAAGGAGTGCACTTCAGTTGGAATCTAACGTCGAAGACAAGGCCGCCAAGCGGACGGGCCAAGCAGAAGCAGGCAAGAAGTTCGAATGCGAGTGCTGGGATAGCAGCTGTCAGCTGATGTTCACAGATCTGCACGGAGCGGGCGTGTGCACGGTCATGGACCGTGTCGCAGCGCAAGGTGCTCAGTGCAGGTTCGGGCTCCTCGGGCTCTGCTGCAGGTTCTGTCTGCAGGGACCGTGCAGGATAAACCCGATGGGCAAGGAGCCCACGGCCGGAATCTGCGGAGCGCGCGACTACACAATCGTCTCAAGGTTCATCGATCGCATGATCGCCGGTGGCACTGCCTCGCACTCGCAGCACGGGAAGGAGATCGCTCATGTCCTGCACATGGTTTCCAAGGGCGAGACCAAGGACTACAAGGTCACAGACGAGGCGAGGCTGAAGGCGCTGGCCAAGAGGCTTGGCATCGCTCTCAATAGCAAATCAACAACAGCCCTCGCGGAGGAGGTCTCTCGCGCGGCCTTGGAGGACTACTCGAGATACACCTCTGACCCACTCGCATATCTCAAAACCACCGTCACAAGAGGTCGAAACCACAGGTGGGACACCCACGCGGTCATGCCATCGAACATCGAGTCCGCGATCTCTGAGGTCATGCATCGGACCGCGATGGGCGTCGATGCTGACCCGATCCCCATCCTCTTCGGCGGGATCAAGTCGGCCCTGGCTGATTACACGGGCGCTCAGATATCATCCGACCTCAGCGATGTTCTCTTCGGCACGCCAAAGATCGTTGTGAGCAGGGCCAACCTGGGCGTTCTCGACGAGAAGTATGTCAACGTCGCTGTGCACGGCCACAACCCACTCCTGAGCGATATCATGGTCGACGTCGCGCGCGAGATGAAGTCCGAGGCCCAGAAGGTTGGCGCGGAGGGCTTCAACATCATCGGCATCTGCTGCACGGGCAATGAGATCCTAATGCGGAAGGGAATCCCGATCGCCACCAACGTCCTTTCCCAGGAGCTGGTGTTGCTCAGTGGGCTTCTGGATGCCATGGTATTGGACTACCAGTGTTTCATGCCATCGTTGTCCGTGCTCTGCAACTGCACTCACACGAAGCTGATATCAACTGAAGATGTCGCGAGGCTTGTCGGCGACACCCACATCGAGTTCACCCCTGAGAGGGCGAAGGCATCCGCTAGAGAGGTCCTGCTGATGGCCGCGGAGGCGTTCAAGAGGCGCGGGAAGATCAATCGCCTGCCCGTCGTCAAGCCTTCTACGGTCATGGCCGGGTTCAGCCTCGAGCAGATCAAGCTGCTGCTGTCGAAGAAGAACCCGGACGACCCGATCCAATACCTGGTGGACAACATCGCGAACGGAAGGATTCGCGGGCTGGCGCTCTTTGCGGGGTGCAAGAACATCAAGGCGGAGCAGGACGAGGACGTGCTGGCGATCGCAAGGGAGCTGTCGAAGAGAGACGTCCTGATCCTCGCAACCGGCTGCAACGCGGTCGAGTTCGCGAAGGCGGGGTACATGGACCCTGCGAAGTCGAAGGAGCTGGCGGGCGAGGGCCTGCAGTCGTTCCTCGCCGAGCTGAGCGAAGCCTCGGGGCTCGAGGGCCTGCCCTGCATATGGCACATAGGATCGTGCGTGGACAACATACGCTACTCCAACCTCGCCACCGAGGTGGCGAACCATATGGGCGTGGACATCGAGAAGATACCTTTCGTCGCGGTCGCTCCTGAGGCGATGCACGAGAAGGCTGTCTCCATCGGCACATGGGCCGCGGTCATGGGCTTCCCGGTCCATGTTGGCACGATCAACTATCTGTACGGCAGCACCCTCGTGACGGAGGTTCTGGAGAACACGGCAAGGGATGTCTACGGCGGCTATTTCATATTCGAGAGGGACCCGCACGAGGCCGCCAAGAGGCTGTACTCCACTATCGAGTACAGGCGCTGGAAGCTCGACCTCACGGACCCTGAGGTGGAGCGCGCATCCTACTATCCCGGAAAGCTGGAGCACGTCCCCAAGGAGAAGCTCTTCAAGATGGCCATCGAGGGCTCGATCATCGCGACGGGCTACGCGGACGTTCTGCTGAGCAGAGCGCTGCACAAGTACGGCCCTGATCAGAAGATCGAGTTCCCGGAGACTGGCTATCAGCTTCCGAGCCTGTTCGCATGGCTCGGCAGAGACTGCACGAGGCTTGGGGACCTGCCCAAGCTGCTCGGCGAGGCAAGAAGCAGGATAGTCGAGCAGCCAACGCTCGAGATGGCAATCGCGTCGGGCGAGGCGACCATGATCGCGGCCGAAATCGTTGAAGCTCTGAAGTACATCGAGACCCCTGCGCCATACGAGGGCACGCTGTACTGCGGCTTCGTTCCGGACAGGATACTCAGGCAGCTTGGCATCGCGTTCGTGGACGATACGATCCCCGGCACTGCCGTGTTCGTGGGCAAGGCCAGCGACCCGAAGAAGCTCGCGGCGATGATACGCGACTGCCAGAACAAGGGCATGCTCATCATCGCGACCTATGACATCA
>CAYOXJ010000100.1:0-5648 GCA_964407905.1 uncultured Thermoplasmata archaeon | reverse complement strand
AGGGCCCGTAGCTTAGTCCGGCGGAGCGATTGGCTCATAACCAGTTGGTCATCGGTTCAAATCCGATCGGGCCCACTTGGCCAATGATTCTTCATGCAGAGCAAGAACTGAAGCCAGCCTAGCCCGGCGCTCCCGCTAGCCTGTGCAAATCATGAAAAGGAACATACGAAATGTGAAAGGTTTTCAGCGATGGAACGTTCACGATAATGCAGGCACAGTTTGCTTAGAATCTTCGTGGCGGCCTGTGTTTCTGATAACATTCCTTGCAGTACACGGGCCTGCCTTCTGTGGGCTTAAACGGAACCTGTGCCTCCGCGCCGCAGTCAGAGCACTTCACTGTGTGCATCTCCCTTGGCCTGTCGAAGCCTCGGTCTGACCTGCGTGGTCTGTCGTCCATTAGGACTACCTCCTTATTATCTCCTCGGACTCCTTTTCCGGTGCCCGAGGCAATGACCTCTAAGCTGTTCCGGTATATTATAGAGTTCCCCATCACCACGGGTCATGTTATCAGAGGAGGGCCTTGAATGCCCAGGAGCCTCAAGTTCTTCTACTTCGGACACCAGTGCCCTCATAACGCTTATCTGCTTGCGCGGATCAAGACGATAGCCTGGAAGGAATCGGTCCCGCTGCATCTCTTCGATATCACGAATGACGAAGAGACTTGTGCGAGATACAGGATCTTCTCGCCCAACATGCTGATTGTGAACGACAAGTACAGGTTGCACGGGCCGTTCTCGAAGGAGAGGATCGTCGCGATGCTCGACGACGAGGACATCGAACCTCGGGCGTACGCCGTGAAGCAAAGCGAGGACGTCGTCAAGGGGGACCTCCTTCCCCTGACACCGAAATCGGTACTTTCGACCTGCGTCCCCTGCATAGGACCGGATGACACGGGGCTCTGCAGGGGCAAGGCGGAATGGATCGGCGATATGATGAAATCCTCTGGCCTGGACAATCTCGGCTACCTTCACTTCGTCGGTGGGGTGTGCGTTGGAGGAGCTGAGTTCCTCCCGTCAGAAAAAGTGCCCTACCCAATTCCGGACAAGCGCGATGACAATGCTTTCATCACTTGCTCCTTCCTGTCGGACGAAGTCAAGGACTACCGTACGCATCCCCTGCTCGCGCTATTAGGTCATCTGAGGGACCACGGATTCAGCACGGTCTCTGTCGCGGCGTCTGTAGATGTGGTGTTCCCGAACGGGCCTGTCGAATGGTTCGAGAGAAAGGGGTTCAAGGACAGGGGCGTTCTGATCAACGAAGAACTCCATTGCGCGGAGATACACTACTTGCAGCTTCGGCTCTGACGAACGCACAAGGAGAAATCTCCAATCAACTTCCTTGCAGACATAAGGGATCCGCCGCTCATGACAGTATCAGCAAGAGATGTTCGATGCCCACCAACTGAGTCCAGAGCTGTCGCTGCGAACTTGAAGGAGCTTGGCAAGGCGTTCGAATATCACGAGTACCCCGATGAAGGGCACTGGCCAAGGAAGAGGAAGAATCTGAGACCTCTACGAGAGATCGAGCAGGTTCCTTGACGAGCACATGCCGAAATGAGCTGGTGTTCACTGTCTGCGGTAGTAGGGATTCATCAAGTCCTCAAAACACGACAATGCAGCAGCGGCCCCTCCGTGCACCGCGGCCACGATCTGCCTGATGCCGCCAGCCACGTCTCCCGCAGCATACACGAATGGCACGTTCGTCCGATACGATTTGTCCACATTCACAAATCCCCCCTGGTCCATGTCGAGCTCCAGCTCAGCAGCGAGTTGGCTGCTTGGAACCTCCCCTACCGCCACGAACACGCCGTTCACTGGTTTGATCTGAGCGGCCCCGGTCTTGAGGTTCCTCAGTTTGACGGCGATCACCTCTTCGGTTCCGACTATCTCGTCGACCACGGTGCCCCATATCACGGATATGTTGCGCTGAGCAACGCTGTCCTGAAGATGTCGATCCGCCCGGAATGCATCGCGCCTGTGGGCAATGGAGACTTTGCACCCGATCGAGTTAAGGTAGAGAGCGTCTGTCAGCGCCGCGTTTCCGCCCCCGACGACAATGACCTCCCGACCTTTGTAGAAGAATCCGTCACATGTTGCGCAATAGCTCACGCCTCTCCCGGTCATTCCTTCCTCGCCTGGGACTTCGAGCTTCCTGTGAGCAGAGCCTGTCGCGAGAATGATGGCCTTGCAGGTGTACCTGCCCGATATTGTGGTGACCTCGAACTTCTCTCCCCCGCGGACTCTCAGAACCTCCTCGCCCTCCCTTATTTCCACATACCTGCGCGCATGCTCTGCCATGACCTCCATGAGCTTCATGCCGGTGATGTCGGGTAGGCCGGGGTAGTTCTCTATGGTGGGGCTTGTGAGGACCTGACCACCAGGGACTCCCTTCTCCAGGACGATGCACTCCAGCCCTGCCCTCTTCGCGTAGATGCCTGCTGACAATCCTGCAGGACCAGCACCTACGATGATTACGTCGTAGTCGCCGATTACGTTCTCTGTAGGGTTTGCATCGATGCCCTCGATGGTCATCAGCCTGGTGAATCTCCCAGCTCCGTATAAACAATTGGCCTCGGGCATTTTGACAGATCTCGACAGCCGACCCAATATCATAAAATACTGACTGAGGCGTTCCTCGAAAAGACGAGCCACCACGCGGACCAGACTTAGTGAGGATGCCGCGGGACAGTTCAGGTGTGGTGTGGGAACCCGATGGACATTCAGACCATTACTGCGTTTCTCGCAATTGGTGCCGCCATATTCATCGGATTCTTCGGAAACATGATCTTCAGCAAATACAGGATTCCGGATGTACTCATCCTCGTCCTTCTCGGCATGGTAATCGGCCCGGATGTCCTCGGAGGAAGGATGCATCTGGTGACGCTGTCCACTCTGACAGAAGTCGAGAAGTTCAAGGATTTCTTCTTGTCTGTGGCATTGGTCATCATTCTCTTTGATGGAGGGCTCACGCTCGACATACGTTCGGTAATCGAGTCGGCAAGGCTCTCGGTGCTGATGTCAGTCGTGACATTCTTGGTGGAGATGCTCTCGATAGCCGCGGTCCTCCATTTCATCGTCGACGTGGACTTCATGATCGCGCTGGTCCTTGGATCCATAGTTGGAGGGACCACAGGTGCAGTTGTGATCCCGATTGCCTCGAAGATGAGGATTCGGCCTCAGACGAAGGCCATGCTCATCATGGAGAGTGTGATCACTGACGTCCTGGTCATCGTGACGACCCTCACTCTGGTCAAGGTCATCGATCTCGGCGACATGAGCCTGCTGACCGTTGCCAGGGAGCTGACGGTGAAGTTCGTGGTTGGAGGAGCTGTTGGCTTCCTGGGAGGCATCGCTTGGCTCTTCGTTCTCCAGAGGCTGCACAATCAGCCGTTGTCCTATATGCTGACTGTTGGAGCTCTGTTCCTCATAGCTGGCCTGGTCGAGATGCCACCGATAGGTAGCTCGGGAGCCGTTGCTGCACTCTTGTTCGGCCTGGCAATCGGGAACAGACAGTTCATTAAGAAATGGCTCACCTCGAAGTCCCTGACGCTGCCGTCCAACGAACATCTGCAGCACTTCCACACTGAGATCACTTTCTTCGTCAGGACTTTCTTCTTCGTGTACCTGGGCCTGATGTTCAGGTTTGACACATTCACCACGATTCATCTCGTCGCCGGCCTCTTGATGATTGGCTTGATCGTGGACGCCAGAAAGCTCACATCGTCTGTCGCCTGTAAGCTCGGCGACCTGTCCGAGGATGATGCGAACGCAGTGTTCTCAATGATGCCGAAGGGGCTCTCGGCTGCCGTGCTCGCCACCCTGCCAGCAGTTCAACTTGCTGACAACCAGGCCTGGTTGGATATCCCGCATGCTGGGGAGTTGTTCCTGAACACGACCCTGATCGTGATACTGGGGACCACGATTCTCGCTACGATATTCAGTTTTGCGACAGAGAAGCGGATAGACAGGCGCAACAGAATTGCCCTGAGGAGACGGCTTGCGCAAGAGGGATGAATCACTCTAGCCGGAGGAGAACCTCGTTCGCGAACTCCTTGGTACCATAGTCTTTGGTGCCGAGAACGCGGGCAAAATCCTTGGTCAACACACCTTCGGAGAAGGTCTTCTCCAGACTTCTGACAACAATCTCACCAGCTGCTGCCAATCCAAGATGTTCTAACATCATGGCGCCGGATAGAATCAAGGAACACGGGTTCGCCACGTTCTTTCCTGCATACTTTGGTGCGGTGCCGTGGACTGCTTCGAAGACTGCAGCAGAGTCTCCGATGTTAGCGCCAGGCGCGATCCCCAGGCCGCCGACTAGAGCAGCACAGGCGTCTGCGAGGTAGTCGCCGTTGAGGTTCGGCGTCGCGAGCACGGAGTATTCCTCAGGCCTAATCAGTATCTGCTGGAACATGTTATCCGCGATCCTGTCATTCATCAGGACTTTGCCCTCCTGAATAGAATCGTGCTCAACAGCACCTGACCCGCCCTCAAGAAGAACAACATCCTGAAACTCCGTCTTGGCGAGATCATACCCCCAGTCCCTGAACGCGCCCTCGGTGAACTTCATGATATTGCCCTTGTGGACCAGCGTGACTTTCTTCAACTTCTTCCTCAGCGCATATCTTATTGCTGCCCTCACCAAACGTTTTGATGCGAACTCTGATATCGGCTTAATGCCCAGGCCACTGTCATCGGAGACATCCACTCCCATCTTCTCTCTCAGAAAGACAAGCATATCCTTGGCCTCCTTAGATCCGCACTTCCACTCAATCCCTTTGTAGACATCTTCCGTGTTCTCTCTGAATATGACCAGGTTCACCTTCTCGGGATCTCTCACGGGACTCGGTACACCCTTGAAGTACCTTACAGGCCTCACGGAGGCATAGAGATTGAGCGCCTGCCTGATTGTTACATTGAGGCTGCGGATTCCTCCTCCCACAGGCGTTGTAAGGGGCCCTTTCAAGGCGACGCCTCGATCCCTGATAGCGGCAAGTGTTCTCGGCGGAAGCCACTCGCCCGTGCTCCTGAAAGCCCGCTCACCTGCCGAGAGTTCCTCCCATTGGACCGTGATGCTCCCAGCAGTCGTCTTCTTGACAGATGCGTCGATGACAGCTCGAGCGGCATCCATTATCTCTGGCCCAATGCCGTCGCCTGGTATGAATGGAACAACGAAACCTCTACTGTTGATTCCCAAGAGACACACCACCTTCAGTCACTTCAGCAGGAATCCTCCGTGCTTCTTCAGATGCAGGATCAATCCCCCGTCCTCGAGGAGGACCTGCATGGTTCTGGGAATCGGAGATATCTTAACCGCATGGCCTGTCGACGGCCTGGCGACAACACCCTCGTCAAGATCAACCACAAGCTCATCCCCAGCGGCTATCCAATCGGTGTCGCACTCAACGAGGGGAAGCCCAACATTGAACGAGCTCCGATAGAATATGCGAGCAAAGGATTTCGCTATGACGGCAGAGAGACCAGCGGCCTTCAATGCTCTCGAAGCCTGCTCTCTGCTCGAACCACATCCGAAGTTCCTGCCTGCAACGATGAAATCCCCTTTTCTCACCTTGATTGCGAAATCTGGGGCGATATCTTCCATCACATGCCTAGCGAGCTCCTCCATGTCGTCAATCTTGAACTTGTACC
>CAYOXJ010000099.1:0-5691 GCA_964407905.1 uncultured Thermoplasmata archaeon | reverse complement strand
CGGTTCCCACCGGGCCCGCTATCTTGGGACTCAAGCAGAACCTAGAGGCCCAGGGTCCTCTCCTCGGTCCCTGCCGATTTCCTCCTTGCGAGATGGCAACTTCTGTCGCCAATTGATCATACTGTCGTTGTTCGGAGATAGATTCATATCCGCCGAGTGTTCCTTTGTTAACGCCGTTAAGGGCAAATCGGCGGAGTGGAAAGAATGAAGCTCGAAAAACTAACAAAAGAACAGTATGTTTGGGTCGGCCTGAGGCTGGCCCTCGGTTGGACGATGTTTTGGGCCTTCCTCGACAAGACATTCGGGCTGGGCTACGCGACAGCGTCCAGCAACTCGTGGCTCAACGGAGGGTCCCCCACCACAGGGTACCTGAAGTTCGCTTCGGAGGGGCCCTTGGCTGACTTCTGGAGCGGCCTGTCCGGCAACTCGGTCGTAGACGCCTTGTTCATGTTGGCCCTCGTGGCCGTCGGCGTCGCCCTCATATTGGGAGTCGGTCAGAAGATCGCAGGCATTTCTGGAGCGGCCCTGATGCTCATGTTGTGGTCCACTGCTTTGCCCCCTGAGAACAACCCGTTCATGGATGACCACATCATCTACGCCTTGCTCTTCATTGCCGTGATCTTCGTCAAGCCCGGAAGATGGTGGGGCCTTGGCAAGTGGTGGGCGAACACCACGCTGGTCAAGAGATACCCCATCCTCGAGTGATGGACAGGAGAGCGACGGCGGCCAGTTGATCGTTCTCAGGCCTGAAACCTCTTCAATGCTTTTCAATGTTCAAGTAGGGGTCTAGCTCGATACCAATTCTCTGGGTGCCCATTCGTTGGGTGTGGGGCCTTGAAAAGGGAAGACAAGACGGCTCGGGCTCAGACCGCGTTTCTCTCCAATCGTAATAGCAGAACACCGATGAAGACAAGCGCTACGCCAACGAGCTGGACAGATGTGACCTTCTCTGATAGGATCGCAAACGCAAGTGCGACTGCAATGACGGGCTCGATGCTTGACACGATGCTCGCCTTGCTCGCTTCTATGTGCTTGAGCGCGATCATGGAGGTCGCGAAGCCGATTATGCCAGGGAATAGCGCCAGCACGAATATGAAAATCCAGGCGGTTGCCGGGATTGAGGCGTTCGCGAGGGAGATCGGGTTCGCGACCATAACTAGCATTATCGCGGAGAGGACGAACAGGTACAAGACCACCGTGATGGGCGAGTATCTCTCCTCGAGTTTCTTCCCCCACAGGTAGTACGCTGCAGATCCGCACGCAGATCCTAGCCCGAGCAGAATCCCGAGAACGCTGAACGAGATGCCTTCCCCGAGGTCTTGCGCCAAGGCAACCAACACGCAACCTGTGAATGTCAGGGGCAGTGCTAGGATCTTCCCGAGCGACATCTTCTCTCCGAAGAGGAAGAAGGATGCCACAGTGACTATGCTCGGATACGAGAAATTCAGAACAATCGTCAAGGTCACAGAGGTCAGGTGAATCGCCCCGAAGAACGCCAAGTTCAAGAAGACGCCTGCGGCAATGCTGAACATGAGGAACTCGGGCAAGTCTTTTCGCTTGATTCGCAGGGATTGGCGATCGAACAGGGCCACGAGCGGGAGGAATACCAACGAGGAAATCACGAAGGCGAATGCCGTGAGCTGCATCACGCTTGCCCCTTCGTCCATAGCGATGGACGAGACCGTCCCTGCAGTCCCCCACAGACAAACAGCAAGAATGAGAAGCGCGTACGCTGCGTTCTTCGAAGTCCCCACCCGGTTCCCCTTGGCAGCTCGCACAGATGCCTTCGTCGTGGATAAATGTTGGTCAGCTTGCCCTCATCGCAAGCACTAGCCGTTAGACCTCGACCTTGCGGAAGTCCCAACCGCGAGCGGGTCATATTAATAACTTGGCGTACCTGAATGCCCATTGACTTGACATCTGTTAGAAAGCCTAATGAAAGAGCGCGTATCTAGTGGTCGTCCGGTCAGTATCGATGGGAAATCCCAGAATCAATGTGCTCTGCATAGTTGGGGCGATGATAGGCATAACATGCATCCTCACGACCTGGGCCCTGGTCACGGAGACGCCCCCCGGGTGGCCCGACAAGACGATTCGCACCAAGGCTGTGAACATCCAGCCCTCGGGCTGGAGCATGCTCGATGCGCTCATAGCCACCCTGAACCCTTCGTCAAACGCTTACGGAAACGCAGAGCTGATCGCGTACATCCTGATGTTCATGGGAGGGGCTGCGGCATCCTTCCTGACTCCCCTTGGTGGTGTTCCCCAGCTGGCGGGCGCAATCGGATTCTACACGACGTCGCAGGCAGACCTGTTCGTGCACGACTTCGGCGCGGGTTTCGTCATCGCGATAGTATCAGCGGCGATCGTTCTGACCAGTATTGTGTGGCCCATGGGTGTGGGCTATGACAAGGGGCCGATAGATCTGAGGGCTCGGCTGCTGACTTTCACCCGCGCCTAAAGGTTCCTACAATCATTCAGCGCGCGATGTTCTCATGCTGAGAGGAGCCGCCCTATGCGCTTCCCTTAGTTCTTCGTTTCTACTTCCTCTCGGACCTCGGGGTAAAGAGGCGCCCCGCACTTTTCACAATACTTCTGGTCCGCAGGGTTCGCCGAGTCGCACGCTGGGCATCTGGTCTTTCCGCTCATTATGCGCCTCAGGGCTGCGACCTTGTCGGGATCCGCTCTGAACATGGCGGCCAGCATGTAGTCCTTGACGGGCTCCTGTTGGCCGTTCTCGTCAGTCACTGTTGCGCTCCCCTGAGGTTCGTTCCTTTACGATTGGCATCGATGATATGAGGTCTCCGAGGGCTCTAGTCGCCCTCTTCTTCTTTCTCTTCCTCTTCCAGATCCGGGTACAGATACGCACCACACTTCATGCACCTCTTCTGGTCGGCCGGGTTTATCGCATCGCAGTCCGGGCACCTCGTCGTCCCGCTGACCGCTCTCCTCAGAGCAGCCAGCCTGTCAGGGTCCATCCTGTACATCGCCGCGAGGCTGTAATCGTGATACGCTTCATGCCTCTCTTCGTCCGCCATGTCCTCCCTTTCCAAGAGCATATTGCAGGCAGGCTTGATAAACCAGACTGTTGGAATCCCTAGATTTCTAGGGGTTCGAAGAAGAGAAATCGTCCGGGCTATCAGTCCGCCCTGTTCTTGTTGACATACTTGATGCAGTCCTCCAGTATGCCAAGGCCGACATCAAGCTGGTCCTGTGGTATGTTCAGCGATGGGATGTATCTGATCACCGACTTCCCACATGGCAGGAGCATCAGGCCCTTCTTGAAGGCCATGTCCGCGATCTTGTCTCTGCTCTTCGCCGCATGCGCCTTGGACTTCCTGTCCTGGACGAACTCGTGGGCGTTCATCATTCCCACGCCGCGGGTGTCCCCGATGATATCGTACCTCTCCTGCATCTCCTGCAGGCGCTTCTTCGTCTCCTTGCCGACCTTGGTCGCCCTGTCCAACAGTCTCTCGTTCTCGATCACGTCGAGAACTGCGAGAGCAGCCGCGTGCGCAAGAGACACTCCGCCAAATGTGTTCGAATGCCTCCCGTACCTGTCGAAGTTCAGCTTCGCGTCCACAATAGTAGCGCCCAACGGAAGGCCTCCTCCGAGCGACTTAGCGCTGCAGATGATATCAGGAACGACGTCGAAGTGCTCGACTGCCCACAGCTTGCCCGTCCTGCCCATGCCGGACTGCACCTCGTCGTCTATGAACAGGCACTTGTACTTCCTCGTGAGATCGTAGATCATCTTGACGAACTCCTTCGGCGGGACAACATATCCGCCCTCGCCCTGCACGACCTCCATGCAAATCGCCGCGAGGTCGTTCGGCGGGATCTGGTTCTCGAAGTAGACGTCCTCGATCACCTTCGCGCACCATATTCCACAGCTCGGGTACTCGAGCTTGTAAATGCACCTGTAGCAGTAAGCGTACGGGACGTGGAATACGCCCGGCATCAGAGTCGCAGTATAGCCCTCCCTCTGGACCCACTTGCTCGCGGTGAGTGTCATCGCGCCTACTGTCCTGCCGTGGAACGCGCCCAGGAAGTCCATGATGACCTGCTTGCCAGTCCCCCTCTTGGCGATCTTGATCGCTGCCTCGACGGACTCAGCCCCTGTGTTCGAGAAGAACACCATCTTCTTGTTCTTCCCGGGAGCGCTGTCGGCGAGCCTCTTTGCCAGCTTGGACTGCAGCCTGCAGTAGAAGTCCGTCCCCGCGACATGCGTGTACTGGTCAAGCTGGTCCTTGATCGCGGCTACGATCTTCGGATGTCTCGCCCCCACGTTGAGGACGCCAACGCCTGCATAGAAGTCGATGTAAGTGTTTCCATCGACATCCTCGATCACGGAACCCTCGGCCTTCTTGAAAACTAACGGGGCGGTCTTCGTCGCCTTGACGATGTACTCATCGTCCATGGCGACCCACTTCTTGGCCTCCGGGCCGGGAGGCTCAACCTTGATGTTCGGGACCTTGGGCATGGTGATTCCCCTGTCGTGTTCGGGTAAGCAATCGCTTGATAAATGAGTTATGGAAATACATGACGGCGAGAACCTAATACCTGACGAAATCGAACACGGAGATACGATAACCGGATGATTCTGTCTGGCCTCGGGGGTTCCTGCGTGTGCTAGACGCTGTTCTTGAACCATTTTCAGCAAATCATAATTTGAAACGAATGAGTCATACGCAATCATCGCGAGAAGCCCCTGCGGGAACGCAGACGAGACACTTCGGAATTCGCAGACAGTAACGAATCGTTCCTCCCAAACGTATATTAAGGGGCCACATTTTGGGGGACTACATGCAGTAGACAATTTCAACACCATGAAGGGTCATGAATGGCTGTGGGATTAGCGGCTTGGGCCCGGTAGACGTGGATAGGCCACAAGACGGCCTATTGGCGGTTCTGCCCCGGGGGCCACATCGCTGATCCTGGTCGCCGTGAGTTCCACGGAGACCCTAAACGCCTGTGGAGACCTGGCCTCCACGGCGCCCACGGGGGCGCCGCGAGCCGGGTCGGTGAAGCAGGAAGTGAACGCCGCCATCTTGCATGGGATAGGTGGGTAAGTTTCATGGAACGGTACCCCCACAGTGAGGATGCGAGCTTGAAGTACACCAGATTCGAGAGGGCCAGGATCATAGGCGCCCGAGCCCTGCAGATAAGCCTCGGTGCGCCCATCCTCGTGGATGTCCCGGAAGAAGTGCTCGACCCGATTGAGATTTCGATCAAGGAATACGACAGAAGCGTCATACCGATGACAGTGAAGAGGGACTGAGGAATCCAGATGGACGAAGTCACTGACACACAATCGCAGACCGGTTCAGGCACTGGCCTGTTGATTCCTGAGGACGTCTACCTCACATCGGGGGTCCACATCGGCACTCAGCAGAAGAGCGCCGACATGAAGGAGTTCATTTTCAAGGTCAGGACTGATGGCCTCTATGTCCTCGATGTCAAGAAGACTGACGAGCGCCTGAGAGTTGCCGCGAAGTTCCTCTCGAGGTTCGATCCGCAGAGGATCCTCATCGTGTCCGCAAGGCAGTACGGCCAGAAACCGGCCAAGGTGTTCGCGAAGGCGATTGGCGCGATGGTGACCGCTGGCAGGTTTGTGCCTGGTTCGCTCACCAACCCGATTCTTCCCAAGTTCATCGAGCCAGAGATGCTCTTTGTCACCGACCCAGCGGC
>CAYOXJ010000098.1:0-5755 GCA_964407905.1 uncultured Thermoplasmata archaeon | reverse complement strand
CAACAAACCGAAAAACCCCGAGCCCGTAGCATATTTATATCGAAACTCGCATCAGCGAGCTGGACGTGCCTGACATGGGAAAGGCCGAGATACTCCAGGAGATAAAGATCGCCGAGGAGAAGGTCCGCGCCATGACGAGTCAGGCCGAGGAGAGGCGAAAGCAACTTCAGGCCGAGGGCAGGCGCCTCGCGCTCGAGAAGATCGATTGCGCGAATGCGGAGCTGAGGAAACAGCTCGACGCGAAGCTTGCCGAAGCGCACTCGCGAATCGACTCGAGCAAGCGGCTGCTGCTCGAGGAAGGTGCGAAGAAGGCGAGCGCGCTCACTGCGGCCGCCCGTCAGAGGATGGGCGCAGCCAAGGAGTTCGTTCTTTCGGAGTTTGAGAGGGCAGTTGATGCTTAGACCTGAGGAGATGACCAGGACGGTGGTCGTCGGGTCGATAGAGAGCCTCGACGTGACGATTGAGTGTCTCTACGAGCTCGGTGTACTGCATCTCATAGATTTCACGAAGCAGGATGAGGAGTTCAGGCTGGGCCAGCCACTGGCCAAAGCATCTGACGTATCGCAGAAACTGCTCAAGCTCAGGTCGATGATGCGCTCATTGGAGATTGAGCAGCACAGGCCAGAGCAGAAATATCATGTCAAGGAGATCGACAAGAGGCTTGAGCAAGCGCTAGTGACGTTGGACCTCAACACATCAAGCAAGGCTGAGGCCAGACAGAAGATACAGTCGTTGGTCAGGGAGAAGGAGAGCGAGATCAAAGCTCTGGAGCCTTTCAAGACGTTCGGGGTCCCCGTCGAGAACTACAGTGGTTACGACACCATCGCGGCTTTTGCTGGCATATGCAGGATGGATCCCTACGAATCTCTGAAAGCCAAGCTCAAGGACTACGAACTCTTCAGGGACCAGCGCAAGGCCGACATCGCGATCGCTCTCTTTACGAGGAGCGAGGACAGGCTCGAAGCGTCGAGAGTTCTCTCGGACCACGGGCTTCAGGAGATCAGGTTGCCAGACGTGAAGGGGGATCCAGAAGATATCATCTCGAGGAGCCTCACAGAGATTGGCGATCTCAACAAGGACTTGAAGAGGATAGAGACGGAGATCGAATCTATCAGGAAGCAGTTTGCCGACCTGATACTCGCGTCCGAGGAGCATCTATCGATCGAGGTCCTGAAAGCGGAAACACCTCTGCGTGTCGCAACGAGCGCCAATTCGTTTGTCATCGATGGTTGGATTCCGACATCCAGGGTTAGCGATGTTCAGACCGCCCTCGACACCCTATGTTGCGGCCTCGCCTTTGTGGAGACAGTCAAGCCTGAGACGGAGGAAGAACCTCCGGTACAGCTGAAGAATCCGAAGCCCGTCAAACCCTTCGAGTTCTTCATAAACCTCGTCTCGACGCCCAAGTACGAGGAGATCGACCCGACTCTCGTCCTGTTCGTCACGTTTCCGATATTCTTCGGGTTCATGATAGGCGATCTTGGGTTCGGCCTTGGCCTGATGTTCCTCGGGGCTCTGATGCGTTGGAAGCTGAAGAACTACCCTGACCTCTACAAGCTGGGTGCGATCGTCCTCGCAGGCGGCCTGGTGGCAAGCGTGATCGGATTCTTTGTGTTCGCAGAGGCGTTTGGCGTGCCGTTCCATCCACCGGAGAACGCTCCCGAAGAGCATTCCTGGGAAGTCGTCGGGAACGTCCCTATTCACCCAATGCTCGACAAGATGCACGATTCGAAGGAGATGCTTGCCCTGTCACTAGTTGCAGGATGGATACATCTCACCCTCGGTTTCATATTCGGTTTCGTGAACAACTATCGCCATAGCATGAAGCACGCGCTCGCGAAGATCGCGTGGCTCCTGATTCTGCTCGGCCTCTTCGAGGAGATCATGGTCGTGGCGGGAAACGCAACTGAGACCAGCGCCTTCATCAACTCGACAGTGTTCCTGCCAATGCCCGATGCTACAGCCTCCTTGATAGGGGTCAAGGTGTCCGTGCCTGCGCTATTCCTCATCGTCATCGGCGTGGCAGGCCTCGGAGTCACCGAAGGGCCGTTAGCGCTGTCCGAAGTTGTTGGCCTCTTCACGAACCTCGTATCATATGCAAGACTTGCAGCACTGGCTATAGGGAAGGGAGCGATGGCCCTCGCCTTCAACACGATGCTCTTCCCGCTGATATTCGAGAGCGGAAACATCGCCATCGCCATTCTCGGAGCCATCGCGCTATTCGTTTCTCAGATGTTCTTCGTGTTCTTCATCGGGGCTCTGTCCTCGGGGATTCAGGCAATCAGACTAAACTATGTGGAATTCTTCCTCAAGTTCTTTGAAGGCGGGGGCACGGATTTCTCGCCCTTGAAGTTCGAGCGGAAGTACTCAGTGGCAACGAGATAGGAGGTAGAAAAATGGCCATGGACATAGGAACGGGACTGGCGCTCATCGGCGCAGGCATCGCGATCGGCGTCGCGGGCCTGGGCACGGGAGTCGCTCAGGCACAGATAGGTGCAGCAGCAGTAGGCGCGACTGCAGAAGACCCAAAGATGTTCGGCAAGGGCCTGACGCTGATGGTCTTGCCCGAGACGATAGTCATCTTTGGCTTCGTCGTGGCGTTCCTGCTGATGGGCAAGTGAAGAAAGACAACAGAGCTTGATGGAAGTCGGCTGGACGATGCCATCGTTCGAGAGGCGGATATGAGATGAGCCTGAACAAGGTCGTAGACGATATCTTGCGCAGAGGCGAGGAGCGGAAGCGGGAGATAGTCCACCTCGGAGAGAAGGACAGGGACGAGCAGGGCCTCCTTGCTGACAAGAAGATCGAGGAGAGCCAGAAGAAGGCCGAGGCTCGGAATCAGGCCCTGATCTCTCAGCTCGAGCAGCAGGAGCTGTCTAGCGCGGAGCTCGAGTCGAAGAAGATACTCTTGGCGGCACAGAGGCAGGTCATGGAAGAGCTGAGGGAGCAGGTCCTCGCAGAGCTGGCCAGATACCCTGCTGATAAGAGGAAGAAGCTGTACTCGAAGCTCGTCGCAAGGGCCAAGAAGGAACTCGGAGAGTGCTATGTCTACTCGAACGAGGATGACAAGGCGCTTCTGCAGTTGCCCTCGGGGATGACCGATGGCGGGTTGATCAACTGCAGGGGCGGGCTGGCCTTTGAGAGCAAGGACAGGAGCATCAGGCTGGACTTCCGTTTCGAGAGCTTGCTGGACGATGTCTGGAACAGGAAGATGAGGGAGATATTTGGCAAGCTGTTCGGGTGATTGATTAGATGTGGCCTTTTGGTGGCAGCGGCAACTATGCGTATGCGTGCACGCGCGTGAAGGCGAAGAAGCGCTTTCTGCTCTCTCGCGACACGTACTCGAGATTGCTGGTGATGGACGTCCATGAAATTGGCAGATTCTTGGGAGAGACGCAGTACCGTGAGGAGATGACCAGATACGCCTCAAGATATTCGGGCGCGAACTTGGTCGAGGTGGCGGTCACCAGGAACCTCGCAAACACCTGCTCAGACATCCTGAGCTTCACGACAGGCCATCTCAGAGAGATGGTGGCGGACTACCTAAAGCGCTGGGACATGTTCAATGTCAAGACCATCCTGAGGGGGAAGATAACGAATGCGAAGGATGAGGAGGTAATCGACACATTGGTCCCTGCGGGGGCCTTCTCCGAGGCCTACTTGAAGTCCCTCGTCGCGATGAGCTCAGTCCAGGAAATCATGGACGCGCTCTCACAGGAACCGTCTCTCAGCATCACGCCGGAACTCGTCCGTGACGTCGTCGACAGCAGTAGACTAGCACGATTCGAGGACCATCTGGACAGGACTCTCTATTACGATCTTCTCAAGACGATCGAGGAGACCCAGAGGGCTGAGCAGATCCTCAGGCAGTTCATCAGGCGCGAGATCGATGTGACGAACCTCAAGGTCCTGCTCAAGCTCAAGGCTGAGCGAATTCCAGAAGACGTGATCGTGAAGTACGTCATTCCAGGCGGGATGGAGTTCAGCATTGACAAGCTCCGCGGCATCGCCCAGAGCGAAGGCATGGCCTCGGTCCTCGAGGAGATCGAGAGGTCCTCGATGTACGAGAGCGTCAAAGCGGCTCTGGACCGATTCAAGGAGGACAAGAAGCTCTCGGGGATAACGATTGCACTGGACAAGGCGCTGATTGGCACGAGCGAGAAGTTCGCACACTTCTACCCTCTCTCCGTGCTGCCAATCGTGAACTACATGATCCGAAAGAAGGTGGAAGTGGACAACATCAGGATAATCGCGAGAGGCAAGGAGAGCGGCCTCTCCACAAAGGTCATCGAGGAACTGTTGGTGGTGTGATTGGAGATCGCGGTAGTTGGCTCCGAGGAGTTCGTTACGGGCTTCAGACTGGCTGGCATCAAGAAGGTCTACGCCGTCACGCAGGACAAGCTCGTCGAGACACTGGTCAGAGTGATGGACGAGCCAGAGGTGGGCGTGCTCGCGGTCCACACCAAAGATCTGGAGAGGCTGCCCCTGCAGCTGCGGACCATGATGATGCAGAGCGTCGATCCGGTGGTCATACCGGTGGGAGATGAAGAGGGGGACATGAGGGACAAGGTCCGCAGGGCGATGGGCATCGATCTTTACAAGTCAAGGTAGAAGGAGCTCGTTTCGTATGGCAGAGCAGAAGAAGGGAAGAATAAGCAGGGTCGCGGGGCCGGTCGTCACGGCGGAGGGCATCTCCCCGAGGATGTACGATGTCGTCTTGGTTGGCCAGCTGATGCTCATGGGCGAGGTCATCAAGCTCGTGGGCAACAAGACGGTCATCCAGGTCTACGAGGACACCTCGGGCATAAAGCCCGGGGAGGAAGTTGTCGATACGGCCTCTCCGCTCCAGGTCGAGCTGGGGCCCGGCCTGCTCTCCAGCGTCTATGACGGGGTCCAGAGACCACTGCCTGTTCTTCGAGACGAACAGGGCGACTTTGTCTCACGAGGTATCACTGCGCCCGGCCTGGCCAGGACCAAGAAATGGAAGTTCACGCCCACCGTGAAGAAGGGCGACGAGGTCCGCGGCGGCATGATTGTCGGCGAGGTGCCCGAGGGGAACATCATTCACAAAGTGTTGCTGCCGCCGGATGCGAAAGGCAGGGTCAAAGCCATCTCGGAGGGCGAGTTCGCTGTGGAGGATGCCGTGGGGGAGCTCGACAGCGGCGTCGCGATCAGGCTGATGCAGAAATGGGCAGTAAGACATCCGCGGCCATACGTGGACAAACTTCTGCCCGACATCCCGCTCGTGACAGGCCAGAGGGTTCTCGACATGCTGTTCCCGCTCGCCAAGGGAGGTACCGCTGCGATCCCTGGTGGGTTCGGGACGGGCAAGACGGTCACCTCTCAGCAGCTCTCAAAGTGGAGCGACGCGCAGATCGTCGTGTATGTTGGATGTGGCGAGCGAGGAAACGAGATGACCGAGGTCCTGACCACATTCCCAGAGCTCGAAGACCCGAAGACTGGGAAACCGCTCATGGGTAGGACCGTGCTCATCGCGAACACGTCCAACATGCCGGTCGCTGCGAGGGAGGCCTCCGTCTACACGGGCATCACGATTGCGGAGTACTACAGAGACATGGGATACGATGTCTCGCTGATGGCCGATTCCACCTCGAGGTGGGCGGAAGCGATGAGGGAGATATCGTCGAGGCTCGAGGAGATGCCTGGGGAAGAGGGCTATCCAGCCTATCTCGCCGCGAGGCTGTCCGAGTTCTACGAGAGGTGCGGGCGCGTCAAGACACTCGCAGGGCCCACA
>CAYOXJ010000097.1:0-5796 GCA_964407905.1 uncultured Thermoplasmata archaeon | reverse complement strand
AAAAGGTCGGAGCAATTATCGGCCGATCAGCTGGAGTCAACCTGCACAGGCCGAAGAACGATGTCCGGATTGTCTACTCGAGGAAGGTGCACATAGGTCGCCTTCTGGGGGGTGTGGACAGGCCTGCATTCGAGAAGCGCAAGAACAGGTATCTGCCATTCACCTATCCTGCGTCGTTGCACCCGAAGTTCGCAAGAGCGGTTGTGAACCTGACACGAGTGCCGAGGCCGGGCAGGCTGCTGGATCCATTCTGTGGCACCGGAGCCATCGTCGCGGAGGCGGACGCTGTTGGCCTCGAGGCGATTGGGTCCGACTTTTCGGAGACGATGATCGCGGGCGCAGAGAAGAACCTGTCCTATCTGGGACTCGATGCGGATCTTCATAGGTGCGATGTGGGAGACATCCCGAGCGTCATCGGAGAAGTCGATGGCATAGCCACCGATCCACCCTACGGAAGATCGACGAGCACTCAGGGAGAGGGAATAGAGCAGCTTTACCAGCGCTCTCTCGTTGCCTTCGCAGAGGTCCTTGACGTCGGCTCGAGGGCCGCGATGGTCGTTCCCGAGAGAAGGCTTCTGAATGGAGCTCCTGAATTCGAGCTCGAGGAGAGCCACGAGCTCCGGGTTCACAGGTCTCTTACCAGGCACTTCTGCGTGCTCCGCAGAATCTAGTATACGACAATCGTGACTTCGACCGTGGCGATCAGAACACCTGTGTAGAGCACGTCGATGTGCACGATCTTCTCCCCAGAAGGCGCATTTGCGGACACGAACACCAAGGCGCCGAAGATAGCGTCGCTGTCGCCAGGAATTGTGAGGTTGAGCTTTGATGTCGCTGCGGGGTCGTACGGATCCTCAATGAAGAGCACTGCCCCCACGTACCCAGGCACGTCCCTGATTTCGAGCGTGAGATTCACGGCCGCCGGTTGGGTGTTGTTCAATTGGACCATCAATGATGCCTCGCCGCCCTTGGGTATCAGTGTAGCGTCGTTGATCACCCAATATGTGACGCCCGTGCGCGCGATGGTGAAATTGAGGATCACGCTCCTGGTGACGCTCGAATCTCTGGCCGCTCCTTGGACCTCTACGCTCACGTTCTGATCAATGGCCTGCGCGAATGGTGGAGAACCTACAGAGACTCTGAGCACTGCGGTTTCCGACGAGTTGAGTGATACATTGAACTCCTCAGAGTAGAATGAATCGTTCTGGTCCGGACGTTTGAACTTGACCGTCCAGCCCGATGGCGATGAGCCCTTATAGAAGTCTATTTCGTTCAGCGTGTTTCCAGTGTTGTTCACGAGCATCGAGAACTCCACGCTTCCTCCGGGAACCATCGTGGCGTTAGTGGTTCCGATCGGTGTGATCTCGAATGCATGGTCCTGGGCGATTGGGAAAAAGGGAATCGGGACGAATGCGACCACAAGGACGGCGAAGGCGAGCAGACCGATGCCCTTTCGCCTGATGTCCAACTTCGAGATGTCATTCAGGGGCGGTGGGTGATTCACTCCGAGGAACAGGACCAGAAGGACCAGGAACAGCCAGCCCCAATACATCACGCTGAAAGCGAGAAGGACTGCGACAGTAGCCCACCCCAAGTACTTCGCTTTTGAGCCCAGCAGCGCGCGGGCAATATGCCCTCCGTCCAACTGTCCCACGGGCAGTAGATTGAGCCCGGTCACGAATAGCCCGACCCAGGCTGCCAGAGCTGTCGGGTGGAACAGGTAGTCCCCCTGCGTTGGCAACAGCTGGTAGATCCACGTGTAGAGAAGCGGCAGCCAAATGCCTATCACATTGTCTCCTATGTTGACTGGAGCTTCCTTCGCCTCTGAGTTTGTGAGAATGACACCGACTATCGCAAGAGGGACAGCCAGGAGCATGCCGGCGAGCGGGCCCGCAACTCCAATCTCGAGGAGGGTCTTCCTGTTCGGGATCGGGTCCCGCAAGGCGATTGCCGCACCCAGGGTTCCGAAGGGCGGGACCATCGGGATGAAGAAGGGCATCGACGCGGCAACCTTTCGCCTTCTCGCGACTAAGTAATGGCCCATCTCGTGTATTCCAAGCATCGCCATCAGTGGCAATGTGAACACGATCATTCCGATCAAGAGGGTGTTCGGTGCGAACATCTCGTCTCCAGGAACATCATTGTACGCGGCCCACTGCATGGCCCCTGCTACCAGCGTGGTGAGGAAAGTGGCCACTAGAAACGCGAGATTGACGTAGACGCTCCTGTACTTGCGCTCAGGTCTTCTCGCAACAGTGACAATGTGTTCTCCCTTGTCGTAGCTGATCATCGGGATGTAGCCATTGGCAGACATGTCCTCTCGCATTCGCTCAAAGGTCGTCTCGAGCGTGGACGCATCCACCCTGCAGAAGAACTGGACGACGTCATAGCTCACCCTGACATCGTACACGGGGAAATGCTTGGCGACGAGGCTCCTGACGAACTCTATCTCCTTCGAAGCCTCAGGTGGTATCGGAGGGACCATTGCGAACTCGACCAACATGCGGCCGCTACATAACTCTTTGGGCGGGCCTCTTTCGGGTCGAGAAAAATCTTATATGCGCACAGACTGTCCTGAGCTGAGATGCAAGCCACGCCTGGCAAGAGTACCGCGAGAGGTCTTCTCGGCCTGTTTCGGCCGGGCAACTGCGCCATGGCAGCCTTGGGCGCGCTTCTGGCGGCGATAGTCTGCGGCGGCATCGACGAACTGTCAGATTATGCGGGACAGATAGCATTCTCTCTTGCGGTTGTCGTATCTTTCACAGCCGCGGGAAACGCGTACAACGACTACTTCGATCGTGAGATCGACAGGATCGCGCATCCGCAGAGGCCTCTGCCTTCGGGCACCGTGACTCCGTACGGTGCGTTGCTCTCGGCGAACGTGTTGTTCGCCGTTGCTCTGGGCTTGAGCTTCTTCATAACTGTCTACTCCGTGGTCATCGTGATCACGTCCGTCCTTGTGATGGTGGTGTACGAACGGTTCCTCAAGGCTGAAGGCCTGGCTGGAAATCTGGCCATCAGCTGGCTCACGTGTGCGTTGTTTCTGTTCGGCGGCGCAGCTGTTGACAGGTTGGAGCTGGCATGGATACTCGCAGCGCTCGCATTCCTAGCCACGCTAGGGCGCGAAATCGTGAAGGACATCCAGGATATCGAGGCTGATAAGGGATTCAGACGCACATTGCCCATGAGGATCGGCGCCAAGAATGCAGGCATCGTTGCGGCAAGTTCCTTCTTGGCCGCGGTTTTACTCAGCCCCGCTCCGTATGTGTTGGACCTGCTCTCCATATGGTATGTTCTCGTCGTTGCTGTCGCCGATGCAATCTTTATATATTGTGCTCTGATTCAGTTCAGGAATCCTGAGGAAGGGCAGAAAGAGGCGAAGCTGGCAATGTTCGTCGCACTGTTGGCTTTCCTCGTCGGAGGGGTGTTTTGAAGGTCCGCGACTACATCCTCAAGACGATCAAGAAGCACAAGATGCACATGACGCTGATCGACCCCGCGAAGCAGCCCCCGCGCCTGTCGGGCCAAATGGCCGCCAGGGCCTCAAGGGCGGGCAGTGACGCGATAATGGTCGGCGGCTCGACTGGCGTGACCCAGGAGAATCTCGACGAGACGGTGGAGCAGATCAAACGCAACTGCAAGCTGCCCGTGATATATTTCCCGTCAGGTGCCAATGCGATTTCAAAGAAGTGCGATGCGCTCTATTTCATGAGCATGCTCAACTCGCGCAATGTGAGGAACATCACAGGTGAGCATTCCAAGGGCGCCCCGATAATCAAGAAGCTCGGGATCGAGCCGATTTCGATGGGGTATGTGATCGTCGAGCCTGGGATGAGGGTCGGAGAGGTAGGCGAGGCAGACTTGGTGAGACGGGGCGATCTCTCAACTCTTGTGGGGTACGCGATCACGACAGAATTCTTCGGCATGGATTTGCTCTATCTCGAGGCCGGGTCGGGAGCCCCGGAGCCCGTGCCCATCGAGATGGTCAAGGCAGCAAGGGAGAGCGTGGACATACCCATCGTCCTCGGGGGCGGAATAGTGACCCCTGAGCAGGCCGCGAGGATCGCCGCTGCAGGCGCTGACATCATAGTCACCGGCACGCTCGTGGAAAACGGCGCTTCCGAGGAACGGCTGAAGATGCTCGTCGATGCCGTCCACGGAGCGTAAGAACCGCCGCTACCAGCACGTCGGAAGGTTTTATATTAGAGGCATCAATCTCCAGACGGGGAAGGAAGATGGGTCTTCTAGACTATTTCAGAAAGGCAAAGAAAGACGTCATGTGCCCTGAGTGCGAGAAGCACCAGAAGCACGTGAAGCTCGTGGAGAACGAGGGCAGGGTAATGGAATGCCCTGAGTGCCACTACACTCATCTGATTCGCAGGTAGTTGCATTTCAGATTTCCCTGCCCTGACTAGCGCATAGATTGAGCTGCGCTCACCCGAGCAGAGGTGTATGGGCGAGAGCGATAGCCTTCTGCAGATGATGCTCCAATAGCTAATCTTGAAGAACGAAATGAAAAATGGTCTCCGAAGAAGCCTGTACAGGCTTCTTCAGGTGATAGGTTTGAGACGGCGGATCCATCACAGGCCGCCCTGGCCATTACCATTGCCATGGCCATTGCCAAGGCCCTTGCCTTCTTCCTGGCCACCGTGCTTGTCCAGCCACCTATCCAGGTTCAACTGGAGGTGGTCTAGCGAGTTCTGGAGGCCATGGTTGTCGGGGTTCGCGGCCAGCTTGTCTATGTGGATCTCGATCGCGTGCAACAAACCTGGAGGTCCTTCAGGATGCGGTGGAGGAGGTGGCGGTGGTTTCGAAGGCACTGTGACATCGACTGAGGTCGACCCAGTTGCCCCTTCGTCATCTGTGACGGTCAGGGTGACAGTGTAAGTGCCGCTCGCGGCAAATTCATGCTCGACTTCCTCCCCAGTGGCGGTAGCCCCATCTGAGAAACTCCACGCATAGGTCGTGATGCTGCCGCCGTCCGGATCATAAGAATCCGAGCCACTGAGGGTGACCGTCAGATCCTCGATGTCGACGATGTCGATGACAGCGACCGGGTTGCTCGCAGCCGGGCCGACGGTCTTCTTGACCATCACCTTCTTCGAAGTCTTGTTCTTCCCTCCTTTGTCATCCGTCACAGTCAGCTCCGTCTCATAGGTCCCGTTCCTGGGATAGACGTGCGTGACGACCTTGCCATCTCCTACGGTGTCATCACCGAAGGTCCAGGAGTAGTTCACAATCTCGCCATCCGGGTCGCTCGATGCGGAAGCATTGAACACGACCGTCAAGTTGTCAGCATCGTAGACGAAGCGTGCGACCGGCAGTTCGTTCACGGACTGGGGTTTCGACTTCGGCTCCAACGTTGCTAGACCTACTGCAACGATGATGATCGCCGCCGCTGCAGCAGCAACTATGGCTAGCTTTTTCTTCGGGCTAATCTTTCCCCCCTCCCAGGCTAGGCCGAGTATACGACAGGTCAGTATAGCATAAAACATTTTCCCCGGGCCAGGGAATCGGACCTCCATTTCCAGTGGAGTTCGAGGCGTCCTCCAGTGGAAGAAGAGGACGTAGTTCTTGCGCTCCATCTCGAAAAGCATTAAGGTCGCTTTGTTTTTCTGGGACAGAGACGCGCGATGGTTAGCGGTGCACGGGATTGCGCGGAGGAATTGGCATGAACGAAATGACCATCAAGGAAATCGGCGAGAAGCTCGCAGTAGCAGGAAGGCTCTTGATCAAACCCCTATGCGTGTACGGCTCGAAGAGACCTCCTGACGACGGAGTGCCTTCGACGTCAAT
>CAYOXJ010000096.1:0-5797 GCA_964407905.1 uncultured Thermoplasmata archaeon | reverse complement strand
CTTGGCGACGCCATAGCCAGACTCCTTGACGGCCCTCTCGATATCTGCCATGGCCACGAGTGCAGGATCGTACACTAGAGTCGCCTTTTCAGTGGCAAGATTGACTCTCGCGATCTCCACACCCTTGAGCGACAACAGGGCTTCTCTGACCGTGTCTGAGCATGTGGCACAGTGCATCCCTCTGACGGAAATGGTCGCCTCTTTCTTGGACTTGTCAGGTCGGACCAATCGGATTCCTTCCTATTCTGGAGGTTTTCGGCGTCCGCTATGAGCCTGCCCTCAGATATCCATTGTCCCGAGCGCGAACGCCTCCTCCCGCAAATCCCATTGCGTCCCGATCTGCGGGAATTGTAGTGGATATTTTTTGGAACAAAAAAGTGTCATCCTAAAGGGGCTCCGAATCACTGTCAACAAATTACAGCGCTAGGTGCCTCGCCTGAATGCCCACGCGGGGCAATGCCTTCTCACTGCCGGTGCGACCGTTGGATCGCGGTCGTTTTCGGGCCTATGCAGTCAGCGAATCTTGGCTGTCTTTGGGCGGGATTGCACTTCATATTGGAATGCCCGGTGTCTTGGACATGATTTATTAGCACCCTCGTTGCTAGGTCTAGAGCGACCATGGCTGAGGTCACAGTGAGGATGTTCGCGACGGTCCGCGAGGCGGCTGGCGTTTCTGAGTGCACAATCGAGGCAAACGACGTAGCAGACCTGCTGGTGAGATTGTCCGCTAGGTTCGGCCGGCGGCTCAGTTCCGCGCTCGGTCAGAAGGAAGGTCAGGATCGTATTGTGATCCTGCATAACGGAAAGAACATAGGGCGACAGGCTACGCAGTCTGTGAAGCTCAGTGACGGGGACGAGGTCGCGATATTCCCTCCTGTATCCGGTGGGTGATTGCAAGACGACATATGGAGACTGTAGACCTTCCGGAGCTGGCCGCCTGGGCTTCACGCGATAAGGTTTATATCGGCTCAGCCTATAACCGCGCCCCAGGAGTCCAAATGGGGAGCGAGTTGGAGAGCAAGGAACCAAGAGATCCGCGAAGGGTGATCACTGCGGTCATCGTGGCCGCCATTCTCGTCTCCCTGATTGCCATCGGCTACGTTCTCTATTTGAACTCGAAGTCTTCGAGACTCGTTCCCTCCGAGGCGATTGTAGGTGGCGATGTGGTCACCATGGATTACATCGGCCGTCTTGCCAATGGCTGGGTATTCGATACGAGCAATCTGACCGTGGCGTATGACGATGTCAACTACTCGAAGTCGCTGACGTTCCAGAGGCGCGAGAACAGCAGCTACAAGGAGTTCGAGATGACTGCTGGTGACTACGGAACCGGTGGCACAATCAAGGGATTTGCGCTCGGCGTCATCGGGCTTCATGTGGGCGATCGTCAGGTCATCGAGGTGACACCAGATGAAGGATATCCGATACGCTCCGAGATGATTCTGACGATCAACGTATCCCAGGAGACAAACGCGATTGAAGTCATGACAGAGGACCAGTTCCGGAACGTTTACGATGATGAGCCCATCCCGATGCACAGATACACTCACTTCTTCTGGGGCTGGGATGTTGTGGTCGTCGAGAGGATCGGTGGGACGGTGACCCTCAGAAACGAGCCGTATGTGGGAGAGGTCATCAGCCCCTATGGAGACCCACAGGATCCAGAGACGCCCGCGGGATGGTATTGTCTCGTCGAGTCGTACGACTCAACAGCATATGATGGCATGGGCTCCATCACAGTGAGACACCTCATCACTTCCGATGATGTGTACAGGCTCAAGGGCACCGATTACGACGGCAGGGAGTTCGTGCTATCAGCGTTCAATTCGACAGCTGGCACCTTCCAGATTCACAAGAGCGATCCAGACACAGGGTACAACGGCGAAATATCTGGCAGGACGCTCTACTTCGAAGTGACGATACTTGATGTCAAGTCCGGGGAGGACTAAGGGCCTCGGTTTCCTTTTCCTTGAACAGTCTCTGGGACAACGCCCTAACGTATCTGTCCACGGTCATCTGGATCTTCTCGCTCCTCGAGGCGACGGTGGCTGCCACTGCCACAAGGCATCCGGCAAAGACGTCAGCTGGCCAATGTATGCCGAGATAGAGCACTGAGAATGCAATGCAGACAGTTGCGCAAATCAGGAAGTAGTAGAATCGCCTGTATTCCTGCCTCTCGGTCGCGAACACAAGCAGAGTCGTGACTGCGAGGCCAACATGGCCGCTCGGGAAGCCGTTGTTGAGCGGGTCCACGGTAGTGACCATCTTCCCCCAGTAAGTGTCCACGTACAGAAGAGGCGTGATCCCGGATTCCGGGTGGGATCCGCTCACAGAGACAGGGAACAGAAGATAGAAGGGAATGAGAATCACGTAGTTGAACGCCATCGCAATCGCGTACTTTCTCAGGTTGGCCCTGTCGTCCTTGGTCAAAAGCAGAATCGGGGCGAAGTAGAGAAGGAACGTGAAGAGCCATGCATAGACGAGGATGAAGAAGTCAGTCATCAAACGGTAGTCGAGCCTATCCTGGATGACCCTTATCGCCCCGCCGCTCAGGTTGAATAGCCAGTTCGTGTAGACGACCTCGCGGGTGGAGTCGTCGGGTCCCTCAAGGCGCCTTTCGAGAAGATCCTGTCCCTGGATGAATAGCGGGAACACCGTCAGCATTACCAGGTAGACTGCGTTGTACTTTGCCGACAGGAGGGCTTTTCTCCAGTACATGTCCTTCCACCCCACTGTGAGAAGCAGGCCGACAAATATGCCCACGACCATGCTGATGGAATACAGCGTGAAGAACACTGGGTAGGAAAGGACCATCCTTATCCGGCCAATTGCATCAGCAGCCTCGATAGAAATACTTTCCTGAGAACTATCTGTAGATCCCCTTCGAGGCCGCCAACACCCTTTGGGCCTTCTCGTACGCCGACTCGAGCATGGCCGTGCACGTGTCAATCGAGTACTGTCTGGCTGATGACACAGCGCTCAACTTCATCGAGTCCGCTCTGAGGAGACACCTCTGAATGGCCTCCGCGCACGAGTCCTGCTCGAACAGACAGCCGTTCTTGCCCTCCTGTACGAACTCCGGAATCGCTCTGAACCGGATGCCGATGACTGGAGTCCCCGAAGCAAGCGCCTCGAGAACTACGAGGCCCTGTGTTTCGAAGGTGGAGGCTATCACGAGCGCATCGCAGCTCGCGTAGGCCACAGGAAGCTCCTCGTCCTGCAGGAACCCCGCGAATACCACTCTGTTGGAGAGCCCAAGCCTGGCCGCCATCTTCCTGTAGTGCTCTTCGGCAGGGCCCCTGCCCACGACCAATAGGTGAAGATTCGGCTCCTTCGAAGAGAGCTTTGCCATTGCCTCGAGGACAATGTCCAGGCGCTTCTCGAGCGAGAGCCTGCCCACATGCAGCAATGCTCTCTTGCCGCTCATGCCATATCTGTCCCGGAATCCCTTGTCGTACTTCTCTGGGGTGAACCTCGAGCAGTCCACGCCCGTCGGAATGACCTCACAGGACTTCATCATCACTCCGTTGGCAATCAGCTCTTCCTTCACGGGCGCTGTTGGAGTGATCACAACTTCAGGCCTCCTGAGAAGATTCCGGAGGTATACCCATATGAGCTCGTTCATGATGTCGTATCTTATCGGAATCGGCGAGTAGTACTTCACCGCCTCATTCGCCATCGTGTGGAATGTGAGGACGTGGGGAAGTCTCAGAGCCCTGGCTGCGGTGAGGCTCAGTATCGCCATCGTTGCGAGGCCGTGAGAGTGAATGATGTCCACTTTCTCCTTTCTCAGGAACTCGAGCATATCGGAAGGGGCGATTGCAGCCCTGTATCCAGGGTATGCTTTGAATCTCCTAGAGGGAAGGTAGTGCACCTTTCTCGATACGTTCGGACGAGGATCAACATCAGGCGCCAGCACAACGACCTCATGTCCTCGCTTCTCAAGCCCGCCTGCAACGATCTCCATCGCCACGACAGCTCCATCCACTGTCGGATGGAACGAGTCTGCGAACATTGCGATCTTCAACAGTCCACCTCTAGGCTCGCCCGGACCTGATCCGTTCGAGTTTCGAGACCACGTCTCCGGGATTCTTGCCAAGAAGCCTGATCATGGGCTCCTTGCCAACCCCGCCCTTGTCGTAGATAACATCCGGGACCGTCCCGAACTTGTCTATGGCAGCATGCACTCCCCACGTCATCGAGGAGACCCCCTTGGGCTCCTTTGTCCGGTCGAATGTCGAGACCGACAAACTCGCCTTCTTGCAGGCCTCGAGATTCTCCTCAGAGTACTTGAGGTTCATCGCGCACCGTGTGTCTGGATCGCGAGAGGATGCGGCCAGAACGATTCGCGCCACGTGCTTCGAGGCTCCGAACCTTGGGCAGCCCACCCTCTTTGCCGTTGTGCCCACTCTCACGATTCTTCCGTCAAATGCTGCTACCTCGTCCTGCTCGAGCGCGCCAAGGACTGCGTAACCCATGTTGGATCCCACCTCTGGCAGGAGCTCCACCGTAAGCATCTTCTCAAGAGCGCGACCAGCACCATCCAGCTCTTCGAGCATGGAAGGTTTACCCGCCTCTATCCTGAGAACAGCCAAAGGGTCCGCGCAGGGCACGCCATGCCCAACAATCTGCCTGGCGAGAATCGCCTTGTAGATCATGCCCTTTGATCTCCTCACGGCCTCCTCGAGGTCCAGGCCAATGGCGACATTGGCGGCAATCAGTGATGCGAGCGCACAACCAGTTCCGTGCACATCGACGTCGACCTTCGGCGAGGACAACTTGGTCACCTCGTTGCGGATACAGAGATAGTCGGCTGCCTCACTTCCTTTCAGGTGGCCACCCTTGATCAGGACCGCCTTCGGACCGAGTTCGAGGATCTCGCTCGCCGCCGTTCTCGCCGATCTCTCATCTCTGACAACGATTCCTGAGAGCTTAGACGCTTCATTGAGGTTCGGCGTGACGAGCGTGCTTATTGGCAGCAGTTTCGTGATGAGCGCTTCCACGAACCCGCTCTTGTGGAGCGGGCTGCCCGTAGTCGCTGCCATCACAGGGTCGACTATGATGGGCGCATCGACTTTCCTGAGCAGAGACGACACTGTCCTCACGATCTCCGCGCTGTACAACATGCCCGTCTTGATTGCGTCGACCTTGACGTCCTCGAGGACGGACTCGAGCTGCGAGGCCACCTCAGACGGCGGAACTGGGAAAATGGACGATACACGCTTGGTGTTCTGGGATGTTACGCAGGTGACAACCGAGCATCCGTGAACCCCAACAGCCTCGAACGCCTTCAGGTCCGCCTGGAGGCCCGCCCCTCCAACCGAATCAGATCCAGCAATCGTCAGAGCATTGGCCATTGAGAAGTTGATGGCCTATTGACGATAAATCCCTTTTGCCAACCAGTGGAACATATTCGGCTTGTTTCCGCCGTCCTGGGAGGCTGTCCGAACGCGTGCAGGATGCTGCGGATCCTGGATCATCCTCAGCGATGGAAGGAGTCGGATGCGCGCTGAGGATGCGCCTCTGGAGTTGGGTGTTCCGAGTGTGGCGGTTCTGCCATCTCATGCATCCGCAGAGTCAGATAGAGCCCAGCCACGAGAAGTGGGGAGTATGCACTCTTGGCGGAAACGAGCATCAGCACGATGACGGCCAGCAGAATTCTGTCGTTGAGATTCCTCAATTTGAGGCCCGCCACGAGCGATCCGAGCATCGAAACGACGCTGATGATCGAGTAGATCTCGCTGCCGGGGATGAGTTCGCTCAGGAAAGTTCCCCCCATGGGCCTGTCCTCCCTGAC
>CAYOXJ010000095.1:0-5851 GCA_964407905.1 uncultured Thermoplasmata archaeon | reverse complement strand
GGTCCATCTCTATGTTGTCCTTGTGCAGGTTGCACTTCTTGGACTTCACCATGACTGGCAGGTCACCGATGTGGACCTTCTCTGGCTCCCTCTCGATGCCGTCCTCGATGACTGTGAACTGGAGCCATATCGGGGCGGAGTAGTTCAGGTTGCGCAGGCGCGCCTCCATTGGATAGAGGTCGTGCTGAGCGCCGTTCGCCTCCTTGATCACGGGCTTCTGGACCATGATCGTTGGCTGAGCGTTCGAGTCGATCATCCCGGTCTTCGGATCCCTCCTTCGGCCAATCTGGATCTCGATGGTCTTGCCCTCGGTCCTGTCTGGATCGAGCTTGATGATGCCGCGCTCGGCCTCATCAGGCGACGCCCGGACATTGTCCACTATCTTCTGCATCCTGCTGTTCGGGTGGTCTATGGTCGGCAGAAAGTCGTTGTACGACGCGATGTGATGATTGACAATACTTCTCTCTCTGAAATAGGTTTCAACCAATTCCCTCAAGGGTTCACCCCCGTACCACCAGTCTGTAACAGACGGAGACTCCGCTTGTCGAGCTGCGCCTGACTATCTTGACCACCATTCCCTCTTCGACCGGCCCCGCTATCGCATCGAGCGCGCGTATGCACGGGTCCGCGAGCCTGATCTTCGGAAGCTGATCCTTGGTCAGTTTCAGCTCTTTCAGAATCCTCTCGGACTCCTTCTCAGGCAGGAGATGATGCTCGGGAACGAGCTCATGCTCCAGGACGTTGAACTCTTCGGCCATCTGGATTCACCCCGCAAGCCCGGGGTCTGCCGCTGCAAAGCGTTTCATCCGCACCATCTCCCCCGACTCGCCCTCAAAAACGCCTGGCGGGCCCGCGGGGATTTCCGAGACTAGTCTGTGAGGCATAGTCATTCGAACCCCGGGCCACCTGCTTAAAAGGCAGATGCTCTTTCTAGGGAAACCAATACACGAGAAATGCATGGAAGTCCTACCTAGCTGAGCTACGGGCCCTGGGCGGCGTGGATACCCTAGGCTGCGTTAGCAGGGCGTGTAGTCGCTTGCTCTATATAATGCTTTCTCGGATTTCAAGCTTTGCTGTGGGGTCGGTGCGAAAATCGTATTTTTCTGCGCATTAGTTGAATTTTAAAGGCTCGATAAATTGCGAATTCTTGCGAAGTCTTAAGAACCCTCTGATTACGGAGCCGCAGCGGACACGCAACCGAACCATCGAGGCAGCACCCATGGAGAGATGCTGGCCCAGCTCAGGCATGAAGAGTGGTCAGGAACTCATGGGTGTAGGCCCTCGCCCTGTCAAGGGCGTCCTTGTCGAGCGGGCCCTTCATGTCCATCACGACTGCGTGCAGAATGGGCGAGTGGACGTTCATGCCCTTCTCCCTGGCGAGGTCGTGCATCTTCTGCGCAGCGGTGCCAGCCCACATGCCCGTCTTCTCCGTGACGCCTGGCAGGATCGTGTCGAACATGCATATCGGCCTGTTTCCCCATGACGATTTGATCACATTCTTCAGGAACTTCTTCACGGGGCCTGTCATCTTGGCCATCCTGGTCGGAGAGCCGATGAACATGAAGTCGAAATCGAGCTTCTCGGGCAGGCCTGCCAGAACCGACTGCACCTGCGCCTCGTGTCCGTCCTTCCTGATCTGCTCCGCAATTGCCTCGGCCACCTGCTTCGTGTTCCCGTACAGACTGTGATACGCAACGAGTGCTTTCATCCGAGTCATCCCCAACTTGTGAGATGGCCGGCAATAGGCTCGAAGCGATAATCTAATTTGCGACCCGATGAGGTCGCACTGCTACTATTATATAGAAACACTCGATACCTGAGCGCCGAGGTCGAAGGACTTTGATTGGCCAGGAGAAGATCTGCAGCTCATGTGGCGTCCGTTTGGTCAGCAAGACCGAGACCACTTTTCTATGTCCGAACTGCGGAAAGGCGACGATTGGAAGGTGCATGAACTGCAGGGATCAGAGCGTCCACTACAAATGCCCTGAGTGCGGCTTCGTAGGTCCTTGAGGTGTGTGTTTTGGGAGAGGTTGGTCTTCAGTACAGGATTCTACCAGAAGGACTCGATGTCGACCTCGAGAAACTGAAGCAGGACATCGAGAAGGCGCTGCCCGAGGGGGCCAAGTTGAGGGCCCACGAGCAAAGACCCGTGGCCTTTGGTCTGAACGCGCTACACGTTCTGATCGTCATGGACGACAAGAAGGGCGGGGTGGAGCAGGTCGAGGCTGTGATTGCGGGCGTCACCGGAGTTCAGAGCGTCGAAGTGGTTGAGATGGGGCTGCTTTAACTCGTCGTCAGAAGTGACCAAGGCGTTTTGGAAGAGAGATCAGTTTGAACCGTCATGCCTTCGGCCGTGGCCTGATGAATTTGCCCTTCATGAGGTACTTCGTCTGAGCCCTCGCCCTTCGGATGATGTCTTCGGCCTTCTCGAAGAGCTCCCGCCTACTAGCCTTGACCCTTGCGAGGCCCTCGTTGATTGCAGCAGTACCCACTGCAGCAGCCTCTCTCGGAAAGACTTCCCACTCGTCCATCGTGGGCACGATATAGTTCTCATTGATGCCGTTGTCCTCTGCAGTCTTGGCAAGCTCCATGACCGCCGCAAGGCACATTGTGTCCGATATCGTCCTTGCTTTCACGTCGAGCGTGCCCCTGAAGATGCCTGGGAACCCGAGTGAGTTGTTCACCTGGTTCGGGAAATCCGATCTGCCAGTCGCAATGACCTTCGCGCCAGCCTCGATGGCCTCCCAAGGCCAAATCTCGGGAATCGGATTGGCTGTCGCGAAGACAATGGAACTGTCAGCCATGCCTCTAATCCACTCAGGCTTGATCGTTCCAGGTCCCGGCTTGGACGCCGCGACCACGATGTCCGCACCCTTCATAGCAGCGTCCGGTCCCCCCACGATCTGCTCCTTGTTGGAGTGCTCGCACATGAAGAGCTTCTCCTTGTACTCGCTGCGCACCTCATCGCATCTTCCAAGATGGAGCGTGCCCTTGGAGTCGCACATGACCATGTTCTCCCATTTGAAACCCGCGAGGTTCATGATTCTGGATATGGCGATGTTCGCCGCACCAGCGCCGATGAGCGCGGCCTTCATCTCGACTGGCTTCTTGCCAACGACCTTCGCCGCGTTGACTGCGCCTGCGGCGACGATTGTGCCAGTGCCCTGCTGGTCATCGTGCCAGACCGGGATCTCGCACTCGGCCCTCAGGCGCTCGAGCACGTAGAAGCATTTTGGCTGCGAGATGTCCTCAAGGTTGACGCCGCCCAATGATGGCTGAAGTATCTTGACCGTCTCGATGATCTTGTCTGGATCCTTCGTGCCCAGGCACAGCGGGAATGCGTCCACGCCTCCGAGGTACTTGAACAGGAGCGACTTGCCCTCCATCACGGGCATGCCGGCCTCGGGACCGATATCGCCCAATCCAAGGACTCTCGTGCCATCAGATATCACACCGACTGTGTTCCACCTGTTCGTGTGTATATAGGACAGCTCCTTGTCCTTGTTGATCGCCTTGCACGGCTCGGCCACACCGGGCGTGTACCAGACCGCGAATGCGCTGAAATCCCATACTGGGCACTTGGGCACGACCTCGATCTTGCCCTCGTAGAACGGATGATATACCATCGCGAGCCTTGCGGGCTCGTACGCCTTCTTCAGAAGCTGGTCCACCGAGGCCTTCTCCAGCGGTTTTCCCATCACCTTCGCCTTTCTGGCGGGAGCCTTCTTCGCGGCTTTCTTCCTCGCCGGTCTGGACTTTTTCGCCATTCGAGTCTACCTCCTGTTTCTTAGCCTTTCTCGAAAGTCGTCAACTAGATTTCTCAATTCGGACAACTCGGAGCGCACTTTGTATGTCGCACTGCAAAGCACATGATTGATTTCGCCAATTAATACATTACCCAATTACCCTCCTGATGTCTCGTCGAGAAGAGTTGTGTGGAGCTAACGAACAACGAACATATAACCGGGCCAAAGCGATTGACCACGGCGATGAAAGCCCTGGTCCTTGACGGATATACGGACGAACCGGCCTGCCTGGGAGTGCCTCCGTTCATTTCGCCCTATGTCCGCCTGGCGTACGGAGCCCTGGCCGATGCAGGAGCAGAGGTCGAATACAAGACCATCGACCAATGGCGCTCAGGACAAGTCAACCTCAATCGTTTCAACCTCCTCGGTGTCGTCAGGAACATCGCTGTTCCAGGTAAGTATCTCCGGGGCATGCCCGCGAGCGACAAGGAGCTGGAGAGGATAGGACGCGAATTCAATGGAACAAGTGCCCTGAGCCTTGGGGTCGATCCAAGGATTGCCCCTCGAAGTCTGGCAGATTCCTACGATCACATATGCAGCAAGGATTTCGACGCGTCGCTCCATGACCTCGTCTTGGGCAAGGAATTTGTCGACAGGCGCCGGACATACGACGAATGGAACACCTGGCTCGTCAGAGGGACGGAGGCATGCAGAAGCCATCCGGACCACGGCGACACCCTAATTGCAGAGGTCCAGATGTACAGGGGGTGCGTGAGATATGTGATGGGCGGATGCAGCTTCTGCATCGAACCTCTCTTCGGGGGCGTGCTGTTCCGGAAGCCTGCGGATATCCTGCGCGAAGCCGAAGCTCTCGCATCTGTAGGAGTGCGCAATCTAAGGCTGGGCGCGCAATCGTGCGTCTACTGCTACATGTCGGAGGAGCTGGGGAAGACGGAGAATCCACGCCCAAATCCCGAGGCCATATCCGCACTTCTTCGGGGAATCAGGGAGGTTGCGAGGCCCGAAGTCTTTCATCTGGACAACGCAAATCCCGCTGTGATCGCTGAGCATCCAGAGGAGGCCAAGAAGGTCACCAAAGCCATTGCGGAGCACTGCACGAGCGGCAATGTTCTCGCATTCGGGCTGGAGTCGGCAGACCCTCGGGTGCGCGAGGAGAACAACCTCAACGCCACACCCGAGCAGACGCTCGAAGCGATCCGAATTGTGAATCAGACAGGTAGCATGCGAGGACCTTCCGGACTTCCTCTCGTGCTGCCTGGCTTGAACTTCGTCTGCGGCCTCAGAGGAGAGACAAGAGAGACATATCGACTCAACATGGAATTCCTGAGAAGAGTGGTCGACGAAGGGCTTCTTCTTCGGAGGATAAACATCCGCCAAGTGATCCCATCAAGAGAGGAGTTCCCTGGTGTTGTTTCAAGGGCCGAGTTCTCCAAGTTCAAGATGACCGTGAGGAAGGAGATAGACAGGCCGCTGCTGGACATGCTCGTGCCGGATGGGACGGTGCTCAGGAACGTCTACACTGAGCTCATCGAAGGAGGGACGACCTTCGGACGACAGGTCGGCAGCTATCCTTTGCTCGTCGGAATTCCCTACAGGTTGGACCTGGATGTGAAGGTCGATGTGGCGGTAGTCGGCCGTGGCTTCAGAAGTGTGACTGGTATCCTCCACCCTACGAATGCGAACACGGCAACTCTATCGATGCTCGAGGCTGTCCCTGGCATCGGCAGAAGAAGAGCGATGGCGATCGTGAGGAAGAGGCCGTTCAAGACCGAAGATGACCTCTGGAAGCTGTTCGACGAGCCAAGGGCCTTGTCCCTCGCGCAGTTTCACCTCACCTGCGGAAATGTAGTCAAAGAGCAGTAGACACATTATAGTACGGTGCGCCTGATTCGAGTGAGGGCTCGGAGGAGGACCCTTTGGATCTGTTGACTGCGGCCAAGTATCCGTTTCTCAAGGAATCCGCGAAGTATCTCAGGGACACAGGAGTCACTCTCGAGCAGCTGGTGTCAGACGTCGCGTACGAGCGAGCACGCTACCTTGGCAGAGAACGCGTCATGGAAGTGCTCGAGGACGGGATGATCGAC
>CAYOXJ010000094.1:0-5867 GCA_964407905.1 uncultured Thermoplasmata archaeon | reverse complement strand
ACCGCGCCCAGACTAGAGCTGAAAGAAGGAAGGATCACATCGCTCAAGCAACTTGGCCTGGGCGATCGAGTGTGCATAGACACTTGCTCGATGCTGAACGTCGGAGAGGGGATGTTGATCGGCAACCAGTCCTCGTGCCTATTCCTCATCCACTCCGAGACGCTTGAATCCGAGTACGCAGCATCGAGACCATTCAGAGTCAATGCTGGTCCGGTCCATGCCTACGTACTCATGCCGGACGGAACAACGCGATACCTTTCTGAGCTGACAGGGGGCGACGAGGCCCTTGTCGTGAACGTTGACGGACGCACTAGGAAGGTTGTCGTCGGCCGCACGAAAGTAGAGCGGAGGCCCCTTCTGCTGATCGAGGCCGAAATGAATGGAGAGCGATTCTCAACAATCGTCCAGAATGCGGAGACAATCAGAGTCTACTCCGGAGGCAAGATCGTCTCCGTATCGAAGCTGAGGATTGGTGACCCCATTCTGCTGAGACTGGAGCGAGGGGGGCGACACTTCGGTATGTATGTCAAGGAGACGATACGGGAGAAGTAGATGTCACTCATCGTGGCTTCTCTCGTCGAGAGAAGCATTGCTGGAGTTTCAGACTCATCAAAGCGCGCGTTCAGAGAGGGAGCTGACGTTGTTGAGCTCAGGCTTGACTGCCTCAAGACCCTCGAAAACATTCGGCTTGCTGATCTCAGAGCCAGGGTTCCTGGCCCCGCAATTGCCACGCTCAGGTCGACCTCGGAAGGAGGGCGTTCGAGACTCAAAGGAGGGAAGAGGGCAGGCGTGCTCAGAGAGCTGACAGAGCACGGCTTTGACTACGTCGACCTCGAACTCAGGAATGACAAGGATCTGCTGAAGGAGCTCAGAAATAGGAAAGGAAGGCCGAAGACAATAGCGTCTGCACACTCTCGAAGGCCGATGTCGAGGGAGGTGATAGAGGCCACGCTGGCGGAAGCTTGCAGCCTCGGTGACATCGGCAAGGTGGCGATGATTTGCGAGCACGCAGGCCATGCCATCATGCTGGCCCAAATCGGCATGAAGTTCACTCGCCTAGGAGAGAAGCACGTTCTCATCGGCATGGGAGACCAGGGCCAGCTCACAAGGGTGTGCGCCAAGCAGATGGGGTCTCGCATGGAGTACGCATGTCTCGAGGGCAGGCAAGCGGCACCAGGACAACTTGACTTGGCAACGCAACGCGCACTCGGAGACGAAAACCGGGCCATCCTGGGTCTGATCGGACATCCCGTGTCCCACTCTGTCTCGAAGCCAATGCAGGAGGCTGCCCTCAGGAGGGCCAGACTTCCGGGCATATACCTTCCTCTCGACATTCCGCCCGGATGGTTTGAGGCACAAACGCTCGAGACGCTCTCATCTCTTGGGTTCTCTGGAGTCAACGTGACAATTCCGCACAAGCGTGAGGCGCTTCGATACTGCAGCCGCAAGAGCGCGAGCGCCACGGCGACAGGAGCGGCGAACACGATCAAGTTCGAGAGAGGGCACGTTATTGGAGAAAACACGGATACGTTCGGATTCTCAAAGCTTATTGAAGGAAAAATGCGCATAGGGGCCGGCTCGAACGCCCTTCTCATAGGCGCAGGGGGAGCAGCGAGAGCAGCGGCTCACGTCCTGGCATCCGAGAACAGCAAGATCACGATCGCCGCGAGGAGGCTTTCTCAGGCGAGAGAAGTTGCGGACGCATTCGAGGCGGAAGCGGTCACATTGAATTCCCTTGAATCGTCCGATCGATGGTATGATCTCATTGTCAATTGCACCCCTCTGGGAATGGCTGGGAAGCCAGCCAGGTCCCCGGTTCCACCCCGACTGATCAACGAGAAGGCTGTGTTGATCGATCTCGTGTACAACCCACCGTTGACTGCCATGATGAGGGCCGCCATGAAGAAGGGGGCCCGGGCGTACGGCGGGCTCGAGATGCTAGTACAGCAAGGTGCCAAATCGTTCCAGATATGGACCGGAAAGCGACCGGACCTGGATGCGATGCGCAAGGCTGCCAGGGAGGCGTTAGCATGATCGGCAGAGCTGCGTGCAGAGGTGCAGCAACGATTGTGAACGCCATCGCGACGGGGAAGGGCGCTGCCTTCGGCATTTCCCTCGAGGTCGATGCGGCCGTCCGGCTGGAACATGGCAATGGCGAATTGACGCTGTTGGGTCCCCCTGAAGGCAAGGATCTCGTTTCGGTTTGCGTCCAGTCCATTGTGTCGAAGGCGAAACCTGGACACGAGGTCCATGGAGACGTCCAGGTGGTTTCCGAGATACCGATTTCAAGAGGCCTCAAGAGCAGCAGTGCTGTCTCAAACGCTGTTGTGCTGGCCACGGCGAAAGCACTCGAAGTCAGCCTTCCAGACAGTGAACTGATTCTCGCAGGAGTCGAGTCCTCGCTCAAGGCAGGGGTCACAGTCACGGGCGCTTTCGATGACGCGAGCGCTTGCTTCCTTGGCGGGGTCGTGATGACAGACAACAGGACCTTCACTGTCCTTGACAAAGGAACCCTCGACCCTGATTTGGAGGTCCTGCTGCATGTGCCCGAGAGAAGAATCTCGAAAGCGAATGTGAAGGATCTGGACTTCAGCCGGATCAAGAAAGACGTCGAGAAGGCCTTCGACCTGGCTCTGAAGGGTGAGTTCCTTAAGGCGATGGAACTCAACTCGAGAGCGTATGCCAAGGTGCTCGACGTCTCGGAAGACATTGCGGAGATCGCGAGGAAGAGAGGAGCTCTCGCGGCGGGGGTATCCGGCACTGGCCCAGCCACCGTCATCATCTGTGACCGCGCGGAAAGCGGCGACGTGCTGTCTGCGCTTAGAAGAGAGGAGGGCAGAGTGCTCATGGCCAAGATGAACGACACGCCGGCAAGAGAGGTGGTCCCACGGCTATTGTAGTGAGATCATCCGTTGCGAGGGGCACGATCACCGCCCCTCCTTCGAAGTCGTACACCCACAGAGGGATGGTGCTGGGAGCGCTCACGAACTCTCACTTCCTCCTGAAGAACCCTCTTATCTCGGGGGACACAAAGGCCACGATGGACGCTCTGTTTGCCTTCGGGTCCGAGGTCGATACCAATGCGCATGGTGTGAGGATTTTCTGCGACCATCTCAGGCCGTCGCCGGGTGTGATTGATGCCAGGAACTCGGGCACAACTATTCGGCTGATGGCCGGGATAGCATCCCTATTGCCATCCGCCACCACGCTCACGGGGGACGAAAGCCTCGTGAAGAGACCGATGGGGCCCCTGGTGGATGCTCTCACGCAACTCGGGGCGAGTTGCCAGTATCTCAGGGATGCCGGCATGCCGCCCCTCATCATTTCCGGGCCTATAACAGGAGCTTCAGCAGAGATCCAGGGGAACATAAGCTCTCAGTTTGTGTCATCCCTGCTGATCGCGTGCGCGAAGAAGCGGGGGGAGACGGTGATAAGTCTGAATGGCCAACTTCGATCAAGGCCGTACGTGGACATCACGATTCAGATGCTGCGGGAATTCGGGGGCGAGGTTGAGGAGCGGGAGTCAGGATTCAGAATCCCGGGAGACCAGAAGCTCGCGAGAGATTCGTACGTGGTCCCTGGCGACTATTCCTCTGCTGCGTTTCCATTGGCAGCTGCGGCGATCACGGGAGGGGACGCGACCATAAGAAGCCTGGGCAAGGAATCTCCTCAGGGCGACAGGGCGATAGTGGATCATTTGAGGACCTTTGGCGCAAAGGTTGTCGTCTCATCCGACTCGGTCAGAGTTTCGGGTGGTGAGCTGAGCGGGACCGAGATCGACGTCCAGCACACTCCCGACCTGTTCCCTGTACTTGCCGTCCTAGGCTCTGTCGCCAGCGGACGGACTGTCCTGAAGGGCGGGGAGAACCTGAGGGCCAAGGAGAGTGACAGAATCGCCGCGACCACGGCATTCCTCAGCGCTATGGGCGCAAATATCCTGCCACGAGAAGATGGGTGTGTCATAGAAGGAGTTGACAGACTGCATGGAGCGACCGTGCGGACACTAGGCGACCACAGGATTCTTATGGCCGCAGCGGTTGCAGCACTGGTATCCACCACCGAGACGAGGATAGAGGACGACACCTCGTATGCTGTCTCCTATCCCGGGTTCCTCAGAGATATGCATCAGCTGGGCTGTCGCTTGGAGGTGAGGAAGTGAACGAGTTCGGCACCATGTTCAGAATAGGCATCTTCGGCTCGAGCCATGGCCTTTGCGTCGGCGCGAAGGTTGAAGGATGCCCAGCAGGGACGAGGATTTCCGAGTCCGTGATCCAAGCTGAGCTCGACAGACGTTCTCCGGGCAGAGGCCCTCTGGTCACAGCGAGGAAGGAAAGGGACAGGTTGGAGATAGTCTCCGGGCTGAGGAACGGGAAGGCCACCGGGACACCGATTGTCGGGCTCGTCAGGAATGTGGACGCAGACTCGTCAGCATACGATTCGTTCCTGAGAGTGCCGAGGCCTGGCCACGCAGACTACCCAGCCGCCGTGAAATACGAGGGACACCATGATCACCGCGGAGGAGGTCAGTTCTCAGGCAGGATGACCGCTGGTCTCGTGATCGGAGGCGCAATCGCGCGTCAGGTCCTGGAGAAGAAGGGGATCTCGCTGCTGGCTCAGACGGTACAGATTGGCAGCGTGGTCCTCAAGAAAGAAATCCCATTCAGCATTGCAGAGAGGATGGTTCGCAACAACGCTGTTGGGTGCGCTGACAGGGAGACTGCGGAGCTCATGAAAGAGGAGATCGTCAAGGCTCACGAAGCGCAGGATAGCGTAGGTGGTGTCATAATGTGCACCATCGTGGGCCTGCCGATAGGTGTGGGCGAACCATTCTTTGGGTCGATTGAGAGCGGGATGTCCGCAATGATGTTCTCTATACCCGGGGTCAAGGGAGTCGAGTTCGGCTCCGGATTCCGATCTGCCTCGATGAGGGGCAGTGAGCACAACGATCCTTACATCATAAAGAATGGGAGAGTCGTCACCAAGACGAACAATGCCGGCGGAATACTTGGCGGTCTCTCCACCGGCATGCCTGTGGAGTTCAGAGTCGCCTTCAAGCCAACATCCTCGATCGCGAGGCCTCAGCTGAGCGTGGATATTGTTGAGAAGAAGCCAGTCGAGCTTCAGATAAAGGGGAGGCACGACCCGTGCATCGTCCCGCGAGCGGTGCCCGTGGTCGAGAACTCGGCGGCGGCAGTTGTGCTTGACCTCATGATGCAGGGGGGATTCATCTGAGCCACAAGGAGATCGAAGCCCTTCGCGCGGATATCGAGAACATCGACGCTCAGATTCTGAGCCTCATCGCGAGGAGAGAGGAGGTCGCATCGGAGATCGGCCTTGTCAAGGGTCGCAACGGCCTTCCGATCAGAGACCGGCCTCGAGAGAAGCAGGTCGTGGCCTCGTTCGCTCGGAAGGCAAGGAGCATGGGCATTGGCCCTGTCTTCGCAGAGATACTGGCGGAGCTTCTGATATCCGATTCGGTCAAGATCCAGAAGACCTCAGGGCAGAAGGACCTTGTTGGAAAGACGGCTCTCGTTGTGGGCGGAGCAGGGCGGATGGGAGCGTGGTTCTGCAGGAGGCTTGCGAACCGAGGGGCGAATGTCAGGGTTTGGGATCCACGTGGCAAACTCGACGGATACGAGAACGTCAGATCATTGAGACCTGTCGCGCAGAACTCAGACATCATCGTCGTGGCAAGTCCTCTCGGAGCCTGCCCGGAAGATCTTGAGGCCGTTCTGGAGGCCTCCCCGAAGGGCCTCGTGTTCGACATCTGCAGCATAAAGTCTCACATCGCCGCGCTGCTTCGAAAGGCTGCACGTGACGGAATCACGATTGTGAGTGCGCACCCGATGTTCGGCCCGAGTGTGCCG